>CANHJA010000040.1 GCA_947460795.1 Bacteroidota bacterium
AAGCAGATAATGTGATAGGATTGTCTACACCAATATAAAATACATTCATTTTGTCTAATGAAATAGATGCTTGTGCTTCTCCTACAAAATATTGAGCAGGTTTTTCCATGGTGATTGTTCTAGGCTTTACAGATCTTACATTTCCAGCTACTGAATCCATGAAAGTTGCAGTTACAGAAAATTGTTTTGGTCCAGATCCACTTGCTATAGCAGTATATTCAGCTACCCCATTCACAGCGGTAATAGTTTGACCACCAACATTGAATCGTAAATTGCTCAGTTTTTTGTTGTAAGTTCCTAAAACGATTCTTGCTTTGTATTTTTCTCCAGGTAATAAGTAATTATTATCTGCAGAAACCATAATCACATAATCATCCATTGTTCTTGCTACTGGATTGATAAATTCTTTATCAACTTTTTCACCAGTTGCTCTTGACCAAATATTATCTA
Source organism: Bacteroidota bacterium (assembly GCA_947460795.1). Classification (GTDB taxonomy): domain Bacteria; phylum Bacteroidota; class Bacteroidia; order Chitinophagales; family Chitinophagaceae; genus OLB11. The sequence goes on from CANHJA010000040.1 coordinate 451, forward strand.
ATGCAACTGACTGACAAGACAATACGTCATTTTTATATTTGTCTAACAATGTTACGTTAGCAATCAATGGAGACATATGAAAGTTTGCATTACTCCAATCTTGCACTTCACCTTCAGCATTTTTTTCAACATTAAAGTTCAAAGGCAACATATCAAAGATTTCTTTATTCTGTCCTTTGCCTGGAGCTACAATATTTTCACCGTCTAATGGTACTTGTCCAGCAATTTCATCTTTGAAATCTTGCAACATTTTCAATAACTTTTTACCATTTCCTTGGTCAACCATTATATGTGTACCTGCATCTAAATTATCAATTGCTTTATATTCACCGTTTTCTAAACGGCCACCTGCTTCTTTGATAATCATTTCTTTGTAGATATCAATTTGAGCAAGTAAATCTTTTGTTTTTTGGTTTACTGTATTTGCTAATAATAAAGCTGCTTGAACTTTAGCTTTTTTAGTTTCTAACGTTTTAGGATCTTCTATATATTTGGTAAATGCGCCTGTTACTGCGGCATTTCTATCTATAGTAGATTTATTTGAGTTCTCAATACTCTTACCGATTGTTTTAAAGGCGTTCAAAATCTCACTGGATACATTCATGGCTAACAAGGCTGTTAGTACCAAATACATCAAGTTAATCATCAGCTGTCTAGGCTCTTTAGGTAATGACATTCTTTATCGTAATTTACTTAAATTATTTAAAATTATTTTTTATTGATTTATTATCACTATCATCTTAACGGCCTTGCATAGCTGTTAACATATTGCCATAAATTTGGTTCAATGTACCTAAGTTTTTAGCTAACATGCCAATTTGCTCTTTTGCTTTATTCGCATCATCAGCACTGCTTTGCATTGCATCAGAAGCATTTACTAAATTACTGTAGAATTTGTTCATTGCTTTAAGATGGTTGTTTGCATCTTGCAATTCTACTTCATATATTTGATTTAATGAACCTAAGTTTTTCGTTAATGTAGAAACTTGAGCATGGAAATTAGCTGTTTCATCAGCAGCGCTGTTAAATGCATTTAATGTATTTGCAGCACCCATGAATGTATCTTTCATTTGACCTAAAGCAGTGGTTGCTTCTTTAGCTTTAGCAGCATAATCATTGGTAGCAACTGTTACGTTTGCTATGTCTTTAACTTGATTCACTGTTTCACCAAATTTTGAGAAATTTTCACTTAATTTTTTCAAATTAGCAGGATTTAAATCTGCTTCATCTAACATTTTATCTAAAGCTGCAGTTGAAGAAGATCCTGATCCACTACCACCACCTAAATTAACAGGTGTAGGTTGAAACTTAACTCCTTTTTTATAAGCCTCTACATGAGGATTTTCGTCAATTCCTGGATAATATTTTTCCCAATAGTAATCTTTATGAGGAGGAAGTAATCCCATTAATGCGAAAATAAATGCCTCCGTTAACATACCTATGGTTAACATTGTTCCGGCAATTGCCCAGTGCTGTAACTTAGCCAAGGCTCCAATTAACACGACTGATGCACCTACACCAATAATGACGTTTTTAATATATTTCCCCGTTGTAGTCTCAAAAAATAAAGCGATCGAATTCATTTTTATACTTTTTTATTAATTATTTGTGTTTTTGCTTTTCTTAAACTGTTTGTGATTCCTTTTATAATAACTATCTTTTTGGTGTTTTATTGCTTAAAGATGGAGCAATATTTTCTATTATACATCTAAATCCAATAAATGCTTTTGCAGTATCAGCGAATTCGTAATCACGAGAACTCACTTGTAAAAAACTTGCTACGTCTTTCCAACTTCCTCCACGGATAACTTTACGTTTCCACCAAGTAGGATCTGAATCTTTAGCACGACTTCTAACGTCAGGCGACATATCAGAAACATTAGAGTATGTATTAATTTCATATGGAGACGAAGTCCACTCTGCAACATTTCCACTCATATTATATAAACCATAATCATTGGGCCAATATGCGTCAGCTCTTACAGTGTACAATCCTCCATCTGCACTATAATTCCCTCTGTTAGGTTTGAAGTTTGCTAAGTAGCAACCTTTTTTGTTAACTAAATATGGACCACCCCAAGGATAAGGAGATTGAGTTCTACCTCCTCTTGCTGCCCACTCCCATTGCTCTTCACTTGGCAATCTGAAGTTTCCTTCTAAGTACATTTTTTTAGAATCTCTGTAACCTCTCCAAAGCTGTGTTCTCCATTGAGAAAATGCATTTGCTTGATTCCAGTTTACACCAACCACAGGATATTTATCAAATGATGGGTACCAAAAATATTGATGTGTAATTGGTTCATTATATGAGTATGAAAATAATTTCATCCAAACGGTAGTATCTGGATAAGCATTTACGTCATATTTCATTAAATAATTTAAACGATTTTGATTTTGTCCAGGAACTGATTGTTTTGCCATTTGATCATAATCAAAAGCCTCATAATGATATTTTAATTTAGAATTGTCAAATTCCTTTTTACCCCAAATACTTTCTGTATTAGGAACATAATATGAAGCCATTTGATCTTGTAAATCAGCATCGTTCCATTTTAATTTTTTCTTCCAATCGATTACTTGAGACCCATCTTCTAAATCTCTATAATCACCTAAAACAGAATGCGCTGTAGAATCTCTTACCCAATTTACAAATTGTCGGTATTCTGCATTTGTAATTTCAGTAGCGTCCATATAAAAACCTAACATTTGTACTGTTCTGTTTTTTACGTCATTGGCGTTTCTAACATCTTGATCACTCGCACCCATGTGCATTACACCAGAAGGCACCCAAGTCATTCCAATTGGAGCTGAAACTATATTATTAACTCTAATTGTGCTACCAACTACTTGGCCCTGTGGTCCACCAGTTCCACATCCCCATGATGTTGCTATCAATCCTAAAGCTAATAGTCTTAACGAAAATTGTTTTATCATAATCCGTTTATTGTTTTTTTTTACAAGAAGGCAAATATATTAAAAATATTATTTAAATCAAATATTAGCACAATATATGCATGATATTTTAATTCTTGCAAAAAAGTGATGATTATTTTTCATTTTATTGTTTTTTTGTGTAGAAATATAGTTCTAATTTACTATTCCTTCCATTTTAAATGCCAAATAATGTAAAATATCGCAAAGTGCAAAATATTACCTAAATATTTTGCCTAAATAGGATTAAAAAAGTGGTCAATCTATGTTTTTAGACTGTAAACATTATTTTCTTTTACCAAAACCATACATCAAATAAAAATTATAGCCGAATGCAGTATTCTTATCTGACCTTCCATATCCTGCTAAATAATTAGGGGGCAATTGTTCAAATTTCTTAGGATTAATGAATGTTTTCATTCGAATATTCCAACCAATAAAAATATTTTTTTTAAGCTCCATTTTAAAGCCTCCAGTTAATTCTAGCCAATGCGTTAAGAATTGAGCATCCTTAATTTGACCAACAGAGTTTCCATAAATAGTATTATAAACAGTATAATCTGCTTCTCCTCTGTTTACTATTCCAAATCCATATCTTATTCCGATAAAAGCATTGTCCATGTCGCCTGCAAACTCCTTATTAAAAAGGGTTTTGTCTATTCCTAAACGCATAAAAACATTGTTGCTTTTGTAGTTTAAATACTCGTTCTTCACAAATGAATTTCCAAAACCAAATTCTGAAGAAAGAATTAAATTACTTTTATAATTTGCATCCATCGCAAACTCAACCGCCTCATAATTTTTAGATACATTAGATGCTATGAACTTAGAAGCATCTATCCCTACTCTGAAATAAGAAAAATCGGTCGATTTAACTTTTAGTTTCGTTGAATCCGTCTGTGCATCTGTGTGTATAGCATAAAAAACCAAGATTGATGAAGCAATCAATCTTTTTAAAAATTTGGAAGATATATTATTTACGTAAAACAATTTTCAAGTGTTCTTTATTCACATCATTATTGACGTTGGTATAATTTATATAAACAGTATCGATGATATGTTTCGTATAGCTAATTTTATTGATTTGGTGATAAAACTGATATCCACAAGCAACTGAAATAAAATTTAATTCATTCGAATGGTAAGCATGAATCGTATCAATAGTTTCAGCTGTAAAATCGCTGCTATCTGATTGAAAAATAAATAGAGACGAGTCGTTTGTTGTAGATAATGTAGCAGAAAATTTACTTGTGTTTTTTAAATTATTAAAATACAAATTTCCTTGACCAAAATAAACATTTGCATTTATTAAAAAAGAATCTTTTAATGCAATTGATGTATCTGAATTAGAATAATAAAAGCCGGCCCTTAAGGCTACAGATTGTGGTTCTAAACAAACTGATTTATTTGTACAGCCTGCACCAAATAGTAAAATTAGTAAAACCCAAATTCCAAATCTGTATTTGTAATTATTCATTTATTATTTACAATTAAAGAACCGTCCAAGTTTCTTTTCCGGCAATCAATGCATCTAAATCTCCAACTCCTTTTGCATCTATCGTATCTTGTATTTGGGCTGTAACTAAATCATCGTAACACGCTCTTTCTACAGCATAAAATACACCAAATGGTCTTGGCAAATGATTCTCATCTGAAGGATTGTCAAACATTCTGGTTAAAATTTGTGCTTTGTAAATATCAGTTTCATCATGTATCCACAAATCGTTTAAATTATATCCTTCCCCAATTTCTACAACTTCTGGGTTCAATCCATTTAAACGAATCCCTAATTCTTTATTCGCACCAAAAACCATTGGTTGTCCATGTTCTACAAACAAAGCCTGACCTGCCTTTGATGTTTTTTCGGTATATATTTCAAAAGCCCCATCATTGAAGATGTTGCAGTTTTGATAAATTTCTAAAAATGAGGCGCCTTGATGCGAGTAACTTCTGCGAATCATTTCCTGCAGATGTTTCACATCTCTATCCATACTTCGTGCAATAAATGTTGCATCTGCTCCTAATGCTAACGCACCTGGGTTAAATGGATGATCCAAACTTCCAAATGGAGTTGATTTTGTAATTTTATGTTCTTCAGATGTTGGTGAATATTGTCCTTTTGTTAACCCATAAATTTGATTGTTAAACAACAATATTTGCACATTGATATTTCTACGCAATAAATGGATTAAGTGATTTCCACCAATGCTCATACTATCTCCATCTCCTGTAACTATCCAAACACTTAAATCAGGACGAGCTATCTTTAAACCGCTGGCAACAGCAGTTGCACGGCCATGTATAGAGTGCATTCCGTACGTATTCATATAGTAAGGAAAACGAGAAGAACAACCAATTCCGGATATGATTGCAAATTGCTCACGAGGCAATCCCAAAGTTGGCAAAACAGTTTGTACTTGTTTTAAAATACTATAATCACCACAACCTGGGCACCAGCGAACCTCTTGGTCGGTAGTAAAATCTTTTGGAGTTAAAGTCGTTGCTTCCATCTGGCAAAAATAGTTAAAAGTTTTTAGTTGTTGGATATTTAAGTACAAAGAGTTAAAAGAAATATAAACGAATCCTTTTATTTGAATCGCATTTGCAATTCATTCAATGGACTATTTATTCCTATTTAATTGGGTGCATTTCATAATATATCTACCTGATCTTGTTTTTTATCAGGGAACTAAAAAACATTCTGCCTAATTTGTAAAAATAAAAAATAAGCAAAAAGCCCAAAATTGTTGGAAAGTTGTAATTTCGCACCCTTTAAAAAATAAAATCTAATCAAAAATATTTAGCAGCATGGCAACAGTAACACAAGAAAACATAGGGAAGTACCACGAAAAAGTGATTGTACATTTAGCAAAAGAAGATTATATCCCAACTTTTGAAAAAGCGCTAAAACAATACAGCAAAAATGCAGCTATACCTGGTTTTAGAAAAGGAATGGTTCCTGTAGGAATGGTTAAAAAAATGTATGGCGCATCCCTTTACAGAGACGAAGTTATCAAAGTAGCTGGTGCAAAATTAGAAGAACATTTAATTGCCAACAGAGCTGAAATTTTCGCTAGACCTATCCCATCTTCAACCCAAAAACAATATAGTTTTGACATGAACAACCCAGAAGATTTTACTTTTGAGTTTGAAATTGGCACAAAACCAGAATACTCATTGCCTTTATTAAATGGCTCTACAACAGTTCCTTTATATAAAGTTACTGTTTCTGACGAAATGGTGAACGAAGAAGTAGAAAAATTAAGATATAAAGCTGGTGACATGACAGATCCTGAAACTGTTACAAGTGAAGACAATGTATTGAATGTTGTTTTTGAAGAAGCAGATGCAAACGGCCTTGTTATTGAAGGTGGGATTAAAAAAGACAATTCATTATTAGTAAAATATTTTTCGCCATCATTGCAAACCTTACTAATGGGTAAAAAAGCAAATGATGTAGTCACTTTTACATTAAAAGATAATTTTGATGCGCAGCTATTACCTGCTATCATGAAAGATTTAAATTTAAATCCTACCGACGAGGAAGCTAAAAATAAATCATTCAATATGTTGATCGTTAAAGTTGGTTTAGTCACTAAATCGGAAATTAATGCAGCCTTCTTCGAAAAGATTTACCCGGGTAGAAATTTAGAAACATTAGAAGCTTTTAAAGATGTATTAAAAGGTGAAATAGAAATGTATTGGAATCAACAAGCAAAAACTAAATTACACACCGATTTGTTTGAGCGCTTAGTACATGAAACCCCGATAGATTTGCCTGAAACATTTTTGAAACGCTGGATGAGCATAGGTGGTGAACAATACAAATCACCTGAGCAAGTAGAAAAAGAGTATGGCGGTTTTGATCACCAAATGCGTTGGCAATTAATTTCTGACAAAATAATAGAAGATAATAAATTGCAAGTAACCAATGAAGAAATGAATGAAGCTGCGCGTGCACAAATAATGAGTTATTTTGGGCAATACGGAGGCATGTCTGGAATGGATTTAACGGCAGACTGGGTAGAACCTTTGATTAAAAAACAACTAGAAGATAAAAAATTCTCTGAGGAATTACACAACAGAATTATTACAGATAAATTGTTTTTTACAATAGAGCAGCAAGTTACTTTACAAGAAACAACTGTAAACGCAGAAGAGTTTACAAAATTACCTGCAGCACATCATCATCATCATTAATCAATTTACACAACATAACTAAAAATCCTTCTTCATTTAAGAAGGATTTTTTTATTACTTTCGATGGATGAAATATTTAATTCTTATTATTTGCTTTGCTACACATTCTCTTTTTGCACAAAATTTCACAAAAGAAATAGCAAAACACAGAGCCCTTTATAAGAACGAATTTTTGACGGATAAAAACAGCCCTTTAAAGAAAGAAGATTTAAAATTTTTACAATTTTATGCTGCCAATCCATCCTATAAAGTAAAAACTTATTTTACAAAAACAATTGATACAACAGGCTTTGATATGTTGACTCACAGTGGTAAAATTAAAAAATATTATGTTTTTGGCTTTGTAATATTTACCTTAAAAAAACAAGTTTGCAAATTGTTCATTTACCAGAGTGAGCAATTAAAAACAACAAAAGGTTTAGAGGATTATTTATTCATCCCTTTCACAGATGAAACAAATAGCACAGCAACTTTTGGTGGTGGTAGATATTTAGATTTTAAAGAAAAAGATATTGTCAACAACCAATTATTAATTGATTTTAATAAATCTTACAACCCATATTGTGCATATAAAGGAGGCTACAATTGCCCTATTCCTCCGAAAGAAAATGATTTAAAAATAACTATTGAAGCGGGTGAAAAACTATTCTTGAAAGCTGTTCAGGAATAAAGTGTTTTTTGAAAATTTCATCCTCTCTTTATAAAAATAAGGGCTGTTTGATAATCTTGAGTTAGGAGGTTGTCATTTAAAAACAGGCCTTTGATTCTAGCTAAAAGGGCGATTGAAAAATAATGCCTATTTTAAGAACCCAATTGAGATGTTCTGCATTATATTTGCAGCACAATTTAAGCATTTATAGACATGAAAATATTGGTTTGTATAACAAAAGCACCTGATACCACTACAAAAGTTGCATTTTCGGACAATGACACAAAATTAAATGAAGCTGGCATTCAATGGATTATCAATCCCTACGATGAATGGTATTCTTTAGTTCGTGCTTTGGAATTGAAAGAAGCTGGCGTAGCTTCAGCGGTGCACATGATTACAGTAGGAAAAGCAGATGCAGAACCTGTAATTCGTAAAGCATTAGCCCTTGGAGGTGATGAGGCAGTTCGGATTGATGCAGACAGCAACGATAGTTTTTTTGTAGCTACTCAAATTGCAAATTATGCAAAAACAAATGGCTATGATTTAGTGTTAACCGGCAAAGAAAGCATCGATTATCACAATGCAAGCACAGGAGCTATGGTGGCTGAATTGTTAGATTTACCATACATTACTCATGCAACTAAATTGGATATTTCTGGTGGTGTTGCAACTGTTAACAGAGAAATTGAAGGAGGTGAAGAAACAAATTCATGTGCACTCCCATTAGTAGTTTCTTGTCAAAAAGGAATGGCTGAAGCAAGAATTCCGAATATGAGAGGTATTATGGCAGCTCGTACAAAACCATTAAATGTGGTTGCAGCAAGTGCTGATGAAGCATTGACGTCAATTATTTCGTACGAAATGCCTATTCAAAAACAAGGAGTAAAAATGATTGATGAAAACAACATGGACGAACTTGTTAAACTTTTGCATGAAGAAGCGAAAGTAATTTAATAGGAAAAGATTTAGTAGAAAGTAGAAATTTATAATTAGTAAACATTTATATAAAATGATTTTAGTATTTGCAGAACAAAACAATGGAAATTTTAAAAAAGCAACTTTTGAGGCCATTCATTACGCTTCAAAAATAGCTCAAAGCGCAGGAACACAAGTGTGTGCAGTAGTTTTGGGCGAAGCTGCTAATTTATCTTTGTTAGGGAATTATGGAGCACAAAAAGTAATTCATATTACTGATGCCCGTTTAAATAATTTAGAAGCAAAAGCATATTCTAAAGCAATATCAAACATTGCAACACAAGAGAATGCACAATACATCATATTCTCTAACAACAATACTTCCAAAGCTGTTGCTCCAAGAGTTGCTGCTCGTTTAAAAGCTGGTTTAGTTGTAGGAGCAACTTCATTGCCAAATGCAGAAGGCGTTGTAAAAAAATCTGTATTTGCTGGTAAAGCATTTGCATTTGTAAAAATGAACTCAGCAGTTAAAGTTATTTCCTTAACACCTAATTCATTTGGAATTGAGGCTACAGAAGCAACTGCAGAAGTTATCAGCCAATCAATTGATTTTGCAGCAAATGATTTTGCAGTAAAAGTTGAAAACGTAAATAAAGTTACCGGAATTGTTCCATTAGGTGAAGCAGAATTAGTTGTAAGTGGTGGTAGAGGATTAAAAGGTCCGGAAAACTGGGGTATTTTAGAAAACTTAGCTACTGAACTTGGTGCTACATTGGCTTGTTCGCGTCCTGTTGCTGATTCTCATTGGAGACCACATCATGAGCATGTAGGACAAACGGGAGGAACCATTCGTCCAAATTTATACATTGCTGTAGGAATTTCTGGTGCTATTCAACATTTAGCAGGCGTTAATAGCTCAAAAACAATTGTAGTCATTAATAAAGATGCCGAAGCGCCATTTTTTAAAGCAGCCGATTATGGTGTTTTAGGAGATGCTTTTGAGATTGTGCCTCGATTAACAGAAGCTTTTAAGAAATACAAAGCAAGCCACGCATAATTCTTAACTTTATCCATCTATGAGTGCAAAAAAATTAGAATTAGAAATAGTTGCCTTGTCACACAGCGTTACTCAATCGCATTCTTATGCCGTAGTTTTAGGTGAAGTAAATGGTGTGCGAAAACTGCCTATCGTCATTGGTGGTTTTGAAGCACAAGCAATTGCAGTTGCTTTAGAAAACATGCAACCCACTCGTCCATTAACACACGATTTAATCAAAAACATGATGGATGCTTTTTCTTTGCAGTTAACAGAAATAATCATTTACAAAATACAAGAAGGCATTTTTTATTCTAAATTAATTTGCCATTCTCCAACTGAAACAATTGAAGTGGATTCGAGAACATCGGATGCTTTGGCAATAGCTGTTCGATTTGATGCACCAATATACACATATGAAAATATTTTAGATTCTGCTGGCATGCAAATGGACGATAATCCGAAGCCACAAACTAAAGAAGATAAAAAAAATAAACCGAAAGTTGCTAGCAACAAAAACGATTTATCAAACCTTAGCATAACCGAATTGCAAAAAATGTTAGACGATGTGCTTGAACAGGAAGACTACATAAAAGCGGCTCAAATAAGAGACGAGATCAATAGTAGAAAATAGTTTGCCGAGAAAACAAAAGTCATTTTATCATTATCCATTTGGGTGCTATATTGAAGTAAAGGAGTCTTTTTTTGACAGATTATTAGCAACATAATCACCTTTATCAATAAACAATACGCAATTCATAATACGCAATTCATTATTCTTCCTATATCTTTGCAACATGACTTCAGAAGCACAAATATTAGCATTAATCAACGTTCCAAATTTCAATGCATCCTTAAAATCAATTGCAGAAAAAGTACTTCATCAGGTGCGAATTTCTACGGATGATGCATTGGTGCTTTTTAAAGAAGGGGAAATTGGTTTTTTAGGCGCCTTAGCCAATTATATTCGAGAATCTAAATATGGCAATCAAACTTTTTTCAATCGTAATTTTCATATAGAACCCACCAATGTTTGCGTTTTTAATTGCACCTTTTGCTCCTATTCTCGTTTATATAAAAACAAAGAAGCAGGTTGGGAATTAAGCATTGATCAAATGATGCATATCGTAAAAAAATATGACCATATCCCGGTTACAGAAGTGCACATAGTAGGCGGTGTTCATCCTAAAATGGATTTAGATTTTTTCTGTGAGTTATTGCGTCAAATAAAATTGCACAGACCTAATTTACATTTAAAAGGGTTCACTGCCGTGGAGTTAGATTATATGTTTAGAAAAGCAAAACTCACAAGACAAGAAGGGATGCTAAAGCTTAAAGAAGCGGGCTTGCAATCTTTACCAGGAGGTGGTGCAGAAATTTTTAATCCAGAAATTAGAAAACAAATTTGCGAAGACAAAGTAGATGGAGCAGGCTGGTTAGATATTCATAAAACCGCTCATCAGTTAGGCATGCATTCCAATGCAACCATGCTTTATGGACACATTGAAAAATATGAAGATCGCATTGATCACATGAACCAACTAAGAACGATGCAAGACGAAACTAAAGGGTTTAATTGTTTTATTCCATTGAAATTTAGAAACATGGATAATGACATGAGTCATTTACCAGAAGTAAGTTTAATAGAGGATATTAAAACCTATGCCGTAGCTCGTATCTTCTTGGATAACTTTGCACATTTAAAAGCCTATTGGCCAATGTTAGGTAGAAATAACGCACAACTTATGTTGAGCTATGGCGTAGATGATTTAGATGGTACAATTGACGACAGCACCAAAATATATTCGATGGCTGGCAGTGAAGAACAAGTGCCTTCAATGACTACAGATGAATTGTGTGATCTAATTCGGGATGTAAATCGTATGCCTGTTGAACGAGATACCGTTTACAACATCATTAAAGAATATAATTAGTTTAGCATTAGTCCGTATTTACGTGGGTTGATTTTATTCAACATTTATTTCAATTTCACAATTTTTACAAAGTAAATAGCATCTACTTTCCTTCGTTATATTCGGACAATGTATACTTTACACAGGTCGAAAATTACAGCTCGACCTTTCTATTGTTAAATATAATTTCAACTTCAACACTTTTTTATATAGATTTGTGGAAGTGAACAGTTTTAGAAATATAGTAGAAATGCAACTTTTTGGAGTTTGTACCAAAATTGGAGAAAAATTAAATGTATCAATTTCTCGAATTCGGTTGTGGTTTATTTATGTTTCCTTTTTAACCTTTGGTTCTCCAATAATTATTTATTTCATATTGGCTTTTTGGGTAAATATTAAAAACTACATTTTATCTGCAAAAAGAAATCCACTGCGTTGGTTTTAATTTATTTTGTTTCAAAAAATTGTGACTAACCAGAACTCACCATTACAAAATTTCATGTTGGTTTATTTTTTTTATAATTATATATAAAAAGTCAGCCCCCAAATTTGGAGGCTAACTCTGCTGAAAATTAAACCACAAAAAACAGTTTTGTATTATTTGCTACAATAAATTGTACTCCCCATAATTTGATGTAACAAATCATGTTCACCACAGCCTCTTATTATAAGTAACGTGCCTGCTATAGCATATACAACAGGAGATAGTATTTTCATTTTTAAACGAATGGCTGGCGTAATGTAGTTGGCAAAAAATACGACACCCCACATGATCGGTAATGTGCCAAATCCGAAGAAAGCCATAAACAAGATGCTTTTATAAAAACTCATGGATGCAAATGCAGTAGCCAGTGCTGCATATACCAAACCACAAGGCAATAATCCATTTAAAAAGCCTATGCCCACTACACTTAAGCTGCTCGGATTTTTATATAATACCCCTAAAGCATTGCTTACTTTTTGATAGAATATATTTTGTCTTGAAAAAACAATTCGCTTGTTTTTGAATAGAAAATAAGACAAACTAATCAATATCAAAATTACGCCCATAATAATAGAAATATGCGATTGCAATACCAATGGAATCAGAAATTTTTGAGAAATTCCGATGGTTGCACCAAACAAACAATAGGTACTTACTCTTCCTAAATTATAAAGCAATCCACTCCACACTTTACTCATTAAAGTATCTGACTTTGAAGGCACAGCCAACGCCAACGGACCACACATTCCAATGCAATGCGCACTTCCGATGAAGCCCATAAGCCATGCCGATATAATCCAATACATCATTTGTTATAGCGTTATTTTTTTTTCTGAAAAATAATTTTGATTATCACAAGTCCAATCTAATTGCAATGAATATTTGCCTTTAAATTTATTGACATC
>CANHJA010000041.1 GCA_947460795.1 Bacteroidota bacterium
GAGAGGCGATACGCGTAATTGAGATCGATGAAGTGTTGGTAGCCAATATGCATTTAGCTGGAGCTAATTGATCTAATTGTTCAAATATTTTCGTTTTTAAACTTATGTTTTCTGTAGCAGCTTCAATCACTAAATCTGCATTTTTGACTGACTCACCCATGTCGGTAAAGGTTGCAATGCGAGCTAAAGCTTCTGTTTTTGCTTCTTCAGTTAAAGTTTGTTTTGCCACTTGGCGATCCATGTTTTTGCCAATGGTAATTTTTGCTTTATCCATTGCTTCTTGAGAAATATCAAGCATTGAAACATGATAACCACATTGAGCAAATACGTGACAAATTCCATTTCCCATAGTGCCTGCTCCAATTACAGTTACATTTTTAATATCATAATTGGCAGTATTCATTGGATTGGTTTCAGATGCTGAATCTAAAGTTGTTGTACTCATTTTTATTTATAATTTTCTGTGTTTAAAAAACGTGTCCAAAGGTAAATCAAATTCCATACTATAATCGGTTTTTATGTCCTATTTTTACACAATGAAATTGAAAATTGTAAACATTTTAGCTTCATTTTTCATCACATTGGTGTTTTTGGTTGCTTGTAAAGATGCCAATAAGGATTTATTGTGTAAAAAATGGAAAACCATTGCTTTGCATAATACTAAAATGGATGAAGAAATTAAGTTTATGGAACAATATGTAGATACTATTGGACAAAATGATCCGGAGTTGCGAATGGCCGTAAATTTAGACAGTACTAAACTGATTCTTAAAGATGAAATGCAACGAAGTTTATTTGAACAAAAACAAGCCCTTGAAAATACGTTAATGGAGTTTAAAAGCAATGGAGTAGCTTACACAACTTCAATTGATGGGATTGATTCGGCGATGTACACACTAGAAAATAATTTTATTAAAATAGATGAAGCAAAATTAAAAGGTGTTGGAGAAACGATGACTTTTGAAATTTTATCTTTATCAAAAGATACCTTAAAAATGCAGTTGGTTGATTATGGAGATACCAGTGTGGTAGTTATGGTTCCTACTAATTAAAAAATATTAAAATAAATATCTTGATTTTATGAAAAAAAATATCATATCAATATTATTAATTCTGCTATCTGTAAATGTATATTCACAAGATAGTACTTCGCTTATTTCTTTTAATCCAGAATTGAAACCTGTTCATTCTGAAGATATTTCAAAACTGTCTCCAATGCAAATATTAGAAGATAGTTTAGTCTTTTTTGCAGATAGTATGTATTTTTCTTTAACGCCAGAAAATAAAATATCGGGCAGTTATGCTTTTATTAATACGTTAAAAAAGGTATTAAAAACGCAAGGTTCGTTCAAATATTCATTCCCTAAATTGAAGGAACAAATTAGCATTTTAAATGCTCCTGACAAATCATTTAAAATCTATAACTGGGAAATTATAAGAGGCACGGTTGAAAGAAGATATTATGGGGTTGTGCAAATGTCCAATGGAGATTTTATTCCGTTAATAGATGCTTCAGATCAAATTATTAGAGGAGGAAGCGATTCTGTATTTGTAGGAAACAGATGGTTTGGTTGTTTATATTATAATATTATTCAAAAAGAAATAGCAGGTCAAAATGTGTATTTTTTATTGGGTTGGAATGCCAATCAAATGAACAGCGAACGTAAAATTATTGAACCATTTGGTTTTAATTCAAAATCACAAAATATTTTTGGCGCACCTTTATTTAACTACAATGAAAAAGGTAAATATGGTCTATCTAATCGATACATTTTAGAATACCAAAAAGGGGCAAAAGTTTCAATGAATTATGATAAAGAAACCGACCAAATAATTTTTGATCATTGTGAATCTCAAATTGGAGATCCGGCAAAAAAATATACCTACATTCCTGATGGAACCTACGATGGTTTGCGTTGGGATGGCCAAAATTGGAAAGTATATCAAAATATTATTCAAATTACTGAATTACAAAACGGCTCGGCACCAATGGAAAAGCCGATAAAATAGTTGTCGGTTATCAGATGTCTGCTGTAAGAAATACATCTAATAACTAAAAATTCAACTCAAAAAAAACAAAATAAATTCATCACTCATAATTCATTATTACTTTGCATTACGCTACATTAGAAAATATTTCCAAGTCATTTGGAATAAGACAATTATTTAAAGACATCACATTTCATATTTCGGAAGGAGATAAAATTGCGTTGATTGCTAGAAATGGTTTTGGGAAATCTACCTTATTAAATATTTTATCAGGAAAAGACACACCAGACACGGGCACGGTTTGGGTGCATAAAGATATAAAGTTGGTAATGCTCACTCAGGAAAATGATTTCGATGGAGAGAAATCAATTTACGACAATATTTTGTCAATGAACAATGAAGTGGTAAAAGTGGTTCGAGCATATGAGGAATACAATGAAAGTGGAATAGAAGATGCCGATAAATTTCAGGATATATTAATTAGAATGGAAGATTTGGATGCTTGGAATTTTGAAAACCAATTGCAGCAAATATTAACCAAATTAAATATTCATAATTTAAATCAGCAAGTAAAATCATTGAGTGGCGGACAAAAGAAACGAGTTGCTTTAGCACAAGCCTTGATAGAAACAGAACTCTATAATGGGAAGTGTTTATTAGTGATGGATGAGCCTACCAATCATTTAGATGTGGCAATGATAGAGTGGTTAGAAGATTTTTTATCTGCCCAAAAATTAACGTTGTTGATGGTAACCCATGACCGTTATTTTTTAGATGAAGTCTGCAACGAAATTGTAGAAATTGAAGATCAAAAAGTATATGTACATAAAGGGAATTATGATTATTTCTTAAATAATAAAGCATTGCGTATTGAGAATGCACAAAGCGAGTTGCAAAAGGATAAAAATATTTTTAGAAAAGAATTAGAATGGATGCGCAAGCAACCCAAAGCGAGAACTACGAAATCAAAATCACGACAAGATGCATTTGTGGATATTGAGGAAAGAGTAAAAAATAAAACACTTGATAGTGATGTGCAGCTTCAAGTTAAAATGACTCGTTTAGGAGGTAAGATTTTGGAAATGAAAAAAGTGTACAAAAGTTTTGGAGAAAACAAACCCATTTTAAAAGGGTTTGATTACACTTTTAAAAGAGGAGAGCGCATTGGAATTGTTGGAAAAAATGGCGTTGGGAAAAGTACGTTCCTACAAATTGCATTGCAACAAATGGAACCCGATAGTGGAAAAATTAACCACGGCGATACCGTTGTTTTTGGTCATTTTTCGCAAGAAGGTTTGCAATATAAAGAAGACAAACGTGTGGTTGAATACGTAAAAGATTTTGCGGAATTTTTTCCTTTAAATGATGGAACAAAAATATCCGCATCTAAATTTTTAGAACGATTTGCTTTTACGCCTGAGCAACAATATACCTACTTAAGTAAATTAAGTGGTGGAGAAAAACGCAGATTACAACTTCTAAGTATTTTATTTAAAAATCCTAATTTCTTAGTTTTAGATGAGCCAACAAATGATTTGGATTTACAAACATTGCAAATATTAGAAGAGTTTTTATTGGATTTTGGAGGTTGTATTTTATTGGTAAGTCATGACCGATATTTTATGGACAAGCTGGTTGAACATTTATTTGTGTTTGAAGGAGAAGGTGTAATCAATGACTTCCCTGGCAACTATTCTCAATACCGAATGAAAGAAATCGATAAGAAAAACAATATTGAGAGTGGCAAACAATATACCTCTTTGAGTGTAGAAGATGTGAAGCCAAAAGAAGAAAATATTCAAGTTAAGAGTGAAGCAAAAACAGAAAAACGCAAATTAAGTTTCAATGAAAAAAGAGAATTTGAGCAAATTGAAATCGATATGCCCAAATTGGAAGACGAAAAAAAATCATTGGAAAACAAAATGAGTGAACCCAACTTGTCATTTGATGATTTGCAAACCGCATCAAACAGAATAGGAGAAATTATAGCTTTGTTAGAGGAAAAAGAATTGCGTTGGTTAGAATTGAGTGAACATATTTAAAAAATTAAAAACATTGTGCTATCACATGATAAAGTGGGGTTGCAAATGTTTATTTTATTACTTTAATTCATTTTCAGATTGTATTGGCTATTTGGGTACACTTGTGTGCTTAAAAGTACTTCAGCTCTGACTTACTTTCATTTTTTCCACATTGCATAATTATGCCCTTGATAAATCAGTAGAATCATTAAATTTGCTGTATGCAACAATATTCATCGCTTCTACAACATATTTTAGATACCGGCACCGAAAAGTCTGATAGAACAGGCACTGGAACGATCAGCACCTTTGGCTATCAAATGCGCTTCGATTTAAGTAAAGGATTTCCATTGGTGACTACTAAAAAAGTGCATCTAAAATCAATTATTTATGAATTGTTGTGGTTCATAAAAGGAGATACGAATGTTAAGTATTTGCAAGATCACGGTGTGAAAATTTGGGATGAATGGGCCAGAGAAGATGGAAGTTTAGGTCCTGTATATGGCAAGCAATGGCGCAGTTGGCAAGGAGCCGATGGGCAAGTTTACGATCAGTTGCAAGATGTTATTCATCAATTAAAAACCAATCCGGATAGCAGACGAATTATTATTAGCGCATGGAATGTAGCTGATTTAAAAGAGATGGCTTTAATGCCTTGTCATAATATGTTTCAGTTTTATGTTGCCAATGGAAAGTTGAGTTGTCAATTATATCAACGAAGTGCGGATGTGTTTTTAGGGGTACCGTTTAATATTGCTTCGTATGCATTATTTACGATGATGTTGGCTCAAGTTTGTGGTTTAGAAGTGGGTGAATTTATTCATACATTTGGAGATGTACATATTTATTCCAATCATTTGGAGCAAGTGAAATTGCAACTGAGTAGAACTCCTTTTGATTTGCCAACGATGAAAATAAATCCTGAAAGAAAAAATATTGAAGATTTTATTTACGAAGATTTTACCTTAGAGAATTATCAATGTCATCCTGCAATTAAAGGAGATGTTGCGGTTTAATAATATTCATCTTTTAACAAGTTTTATAACTAAATATATTAACTAAATAACAAATAAAAATGAAAACTATCAAAATTGCCATCGCTGCTATCTGTACTTTATTTATTTCACAATTAAATGCGCAAACAAAAATTAAACTTTCAGATGTATCCATTCATTCTGGGAATTTAACAAATACATCCGTTATGGTTACAGGAAGTAATATTAATTTACTTTCGACAGCTCGAGAAAAAGAAAGTAATTTATTGAATAATGTAGATTTATCTAACTATAAAAAATACAGTAGTTCAAATGGTGCTACATCGAATTTATTTTCAATTTTATTGGGGACTGAAATTAAATTTAAAAACAAAATGAAAATGAATCTTAGAGGTGGTTTCACAGCGTTAAACAAGTCTGACATGTCTGTTAGTTATATAAAAGAAGATGTTTACAGAATTGATACGTTTACCTCTTCTCAAACAGGGCAACAAATATTTATAGACTCTACTCGAACAGATGAATATCATTTTTCAACAGTAAGTAATCAATTAGCATTTGATTTATCTGCTACATTTTCAACAAATAAATTAAATAAATTTTCTTTTTACGCAGGCTTTGGAACATTTTTTGGGTTTACTTATGCAAATTATTTGGATGTAATGCATTCGAATCGAATAACCAATAATGGGTTTAGTGACCCAATCCGCTACCAAAATAATAATCAATCATGGATGAGCACGGCTGAAAATGAAAAATTAAAATTAGATAATGTTGGTTCAACGGCCGCTATTTATATTCCTTTGGGTATAGAATACAGAGTAAGTAAAAAAGTAAATGTGCTTAAGAATTTTTCAATATATACAGAATTACGACCTTCTTTAGTAGTAAGTAAAAATAGTTTTTCTGAAACCAATATTTCAAGCTATTGGATGAATATCGTTGGCTTGAGGTATCATATATTTTAATATATATTTAATTTAAATAGCATAAAAGACATTGCATTGCAATGTCTTTTTAATTTAATTATCTTTGAAAAATTATAGTATAAATAAATCATTTAAAGTGAATATTAGTATCATCGTTGCGACCTCTAAAAACAATGTAATTGGTGTAAAAAATCAATTGCCATGGCACTTGCCAGCCGATTTAAAATATTTTAAATCATTAACCAATGGTCACTCCATCATCATGGGTCGAAAAACATATGATTCTATTGGACGACCTTTGCCAAATAGAGAAAATATCATCATTACAAGAGATGAAAAATTTTCGTCTACTGATTTAGTGGTCACACATTCAATTGAAGAGGCTATTCAACATTGCAAAAATCAAGCAGAAGTTTTCATTATAGGTGGTGATACTATTTATAAACAAACATTATCCATTGCTACAAAATTATACATCACCCGTGTGGATACAGTGATTGAAGATGGGGATGCTTATTTTCCTGAAATAAACGCTGTCGAATGGAAAAAAGTTTCTGAAGAGTATTTCGAAAAAGATGAAAAAAATGAGTTTAATTATTGTTTTGAAGTCTATGAACGAATGGCTAAATAGCAAAAATAGATGAAGAAATTATTTTTAATTAAGGAATATATTAAATATTATTTTTCTGCAAACCGAGGTGGGCATGGAGTTCATTCACCTTTTGTATTTGATTTCGTAGAAACTATTTTAGAAGACAAACGTCCTTTTTATGCATTTGATGAAATTAAGCGATATCGAAAAATATTACACAATGAGGATGCAATATTGACAATAGAAGATTTTGGAGCTGGATCACATAAAAATAATAGTTTACAACGCAAGGTTTCTGACATTGCAAAAACTGCTGGAAGAACAGAAAAATTCGGTAAAATATTATTTCGAATGGTTGACAAATATCAATTTGAAAATATTATAGAATTAGGCACTTCGCTAGGAATTGCTACTTCTTATTTAGCGAAGGCAAATCAAAAAGCAAATGTTACGACCATTGAAGGAAGCCCAGAAATTGCTATGAGAGCAACAAAAACATTTGATTTTTTGAAACTAAAAAACATCCATCAAGTCACTGGAAATTTTGATACTATTTTAGCACCTACATTAGCACAACTAAAAAAGGTTGATTTATTTTTTATTGATGGCAATCACAGAGAAGAACCAACCATTCAATATTACAATCAAGTAAAACCCTATTTGAATGAACATTCAATGGTTATTTTTGATGATATTCATTGGAGCGAAGGTATGCTTCGTGCTTGGGAAATCATAAAAAAAGACAGCGCCGTGACGCTGTCTATTGATTTATTTTTTTTAGGAATTGTACTCTTTAAAAAAGATATCAAAGAGAAACAACACTTTATATTGAAGTATTAATTATTGCTAATTATTTCACCATCAGCATCTACATCAATAATTTTGTAGCCTAATCTTTCTAAACCAGGAGCAATTTTAGCTTTGTCGCCTGCTAACACGATTTTCATTTTGTCATCTAGCAACCATTTTTTAGCTAAAGTATTAATTTCTTCTATCGAAATGTTTTTTAAAATTTCATTTTGTTTAGTTGTATAATCATTTGCTAAATTGTATTTTAAAATAGTATATAATAAAGACGCTTTTTGCATTAGGGTTTCATATTTTCTTGCTTCGCTTTGGCTAATTGCATTTTTCATAAATGAAAACTCATCCGCTTGAATTCCTTCATTTTTATAGATTTTAATTTCATTCATTACTTCAGACAATGCACTGTCGGTTGCATTTGCTTTAATGCCTGATGAAAAAGTATAATTACCAGTATAATCGTTTCCAACAAAATTACTTCTTGCACCATACGTCCAACCTTTATCTTCACGCAAGTTTAAATTGATGCGAGAGTTAAAAGCACCTCCTAATGGGAAATTCATCAAACTATTTTTATAATATTCTCCCAATGCATCATATGTTAAACCTGTAACATAGCCTACTCTAAATTCTGTTTGAGCAGCTTTAGGAATGTTTACTAAATAAATAGTTGCATCATTATTTTTTACATTTGGTAAAATGGGTTCAGGTAATTCTATTTTTGTGTTAGGTAATTTTGAAATCAAATCTTGAATTGGTTTATAGCCGATACCAGAAATATCTCCAACTTCTACAAAACGAGCACCATCTTGACTGATATAGTTAGTATAGTAATCTTCAATATCTTTTAATTCAATATTAGAAACCGATTCTTCCGTTCCATTTACAGGTAATCCAAAAATACTTTCTTTACCATAATGTAATTTTGAATAGGCCGTATTAGCTACATTGGTTGCACGGGTTTTTGAATTCTTAATCGACTCAATTGTTTGGTTTTTAATTCTATCAAATGCTTCTTGTGTAAAATTCGGTTCCAACAATTTTTCTTCTAACAATGCCATGGTTGCATTGAAATTTTTTCTCAAACAACGCACATTAATTTTAGTTTCGTCAAATTCTGTTTCAAAAGAAATACTACTTCCTAATTTATCTAGCATTGTGCTCATCTGTTCTGAAGTATGTTTTTTAGTATCTTCATCCATCATTGCAGAGAATATATTTGCTAAACCAACTTTGTTTAAATCGTTTTGTTCAACCAATCGACCGCCTTTTAAACCAATTGAAAAAACAATGATTGGCACTTCATTATTTTCAGCAAGAATATTATTAATCTCTTCGTTAGTTGTTTTGTTTATCATCGGCAATTTTACTGCTGATGCTTCTTTGGCAACCGGCATAATGCTTCTGTCAAAATTATCTTTTGCTTTTACATACTTTAATTTATCATAACCATAATTAGGCGCTTTGTAATTTGCTTCTTTTACATTGTAATTATCTTCATGAGCTATTAATTTTTCATTTCCTTTAGTCAACACACTTAAGATAACCATATTCTTTCCTTTGATATATTGATTGTAAACACGCATCACATCAGCTTTCGTCAATGCATTGTTTCTTTCCATTTCAGTTTTAATATAATTCGCATTTCCAGTAAATGTAAAATAAGAAGCTAGTTTTGAAACTTTACCACTCACACTTTCTAAGCTATATATCAAGTTTGCTTCTCTACTGGCTTTAAATTTTGCCAAGTCATCATCGGTAATGCCTTTCTTTTCAAATTCTGCAATGGCTGTTCTTACCGCTTTTTCCATTTCTGTCAATGAAGTTCCTGGTTTTGGTGTAATGCTAAATTGAAATGTACCAGCTAATTCATCTGTTGGATGATAAGATGATGCATTTAAAGCCTTTTGTGTTTTTACTAAATTTTGATATAAGATTGAAGTATTTGAGCCTCCAATAATTTCAGCTAAACAATCCAATGCAACTTCGTCTTTATTATACTGAGGAACGGTTGGCATTGCGCAAATTAATTGAGGCAATTTTGCATAATCATCTACCATGCTCACATATCTGTCTTTCTCAATTTTAGGTTGTGGCAATACTGTTTTTGTAACATTTGGACATTTAGGAATAGCGCCAAAATATTTTGTTGCCAATGTTAAAACCTCTTTCACACTTACATCGCCACCAACAGTTAAAACGGCATTATTAGGGCCATACCAACGCAAGAAAAAGTTTTTCAAATCTTGCACATTCACACGATTTAAATCTTCGATATAGCCAATGGTTAACCAAGAATACGGGTGTCCATAAGGAAATAAATTTTTAGCCAATGTTTCTTGTACCAAGCCATACGGTTTGTTATCATAATTTTGACCACGTTCATTTTTTACAGTAGCTCGTTGTACTTCAAATTTCTTTTGAGTAACCGCATCCAATAAAAAACCCATTCTGTCAGACTCTAACCATAACATTTTTTCAAGTTGATTGCTAGGAACAGTTTCAAAATAATTCGTTCTGTCTTTGTTGGTAGTGCCATTTAAAACTCCACCAGCTTCTGTTATAATTTTAAAATGTTGTTCGTCGGCAACGTTGTCACTTCCTTGAAACATCATGTGTTCAAAGAAATGCGCAAAGCCTGATTTGCTAATTTCTTCACGAGCTGATCCTACATGATAGGTAACATCAACATGCACTAATGGATCGCTGTGATCTTCATGAATTAAAACTGTTAATCCATTTGGCAACACGTATTTTTCATAAGGGATTACCACATCACTTGCTGATTTTTTACTTACTTTTTCTATCAATTTTGCTTGTGCAAATGACGATACGGATGTAAAAAATACGGCTGAAAATAAAATAAATTTACGAAGCATAATTTTTGTTTAAATTTAGAAAAGCAAGATATAAAAAAAAGCCCATGAATTTCCGTTTCCAACTAAAAAATGAATAATATTGCTTAACCTACCAAACAAAATAATGGACGATTTTAAAAGTATTAAAAATTGGGCTATTGACGAACGACCTGTTGAAAAGCTTGTGTCAAAAGGCTCCGATGCACTTACCAATGCCGAATTACTTACTATATTAATAAATACAGGAACCCGAAATAGGAGTGCATTAGACATTGCTAAAGATTTATTGGAAAAAGGAAATCAAAGTTTACTGGAGCTTAGTAAATTATCCTTAGCAGACTTCAAAAAAATTAAAGGCATAGGTGAAAAAAAAGCGGTCACAATAATAGCTGCTTTGGAATTGGGAAAACGTCGTCAACTTTCTCAAGCGTTGGAAAGACCTAGCATCTCAAATTCTAAATCGGCCTATGAAATTTTGGTAACGTATTTTTTGGACATCGTTGTAGAGCAATTTTATGTTATTTATTTAAGTAACAACAATGCAGTATTGTCGGTAGAAAAAATGAGCGAAGGAGGTATGACTGCCACTATGGTGGATGCACGTGTAATTTTTAAAAGAGCTTTAGAAATTACTGGAGCAACTAAAATAGTATTGGCACACAATCATCCCTCAGGAAATCTGACACCCAGCCAGGCCGATAAATTACTTACACAGCGAATGAAAGAAGCTGGGAAGTTTCTGGAATTTGAATTGCTCGATCATGTCATAGTTGGACACAATCAATATTTTAGTTTTGCTGATGAAGGGTTGATGTAATTTTAAGGCTATGGCTTTTTATTACAATTCTATGCTTTCGCCTATGCTTGGTAAAATCAATTCGATGTCGTGCTCTTTAAAAGAATCAATCGCAAGGTTGGAATCTATTTTTATATATCCAAATGTGTCGTAATGCACACCAATTACTTTTTTAGCATCAACAAATTCGGCAGCCATAATTGCATCATCAATGCCCATCGTAAAATTATCGCCAATGGGAAGAATAGCAAATTTTAAATTCGCCCAACGAGAAATTAATTGCATGTCGAGTGTAAGCGCAGTGTCTCCACTGTAATAAAAACTTTCTTTGTTTGCATAAATAATAAAGCCCATTGGATTGCCTCCGTAACTACCGTCTGGCAAACTGCTGCTGTGTTGTGCAACTACACATTTTACAGTAAATTCGTCAAAGGTCCATTTCCCTCCGGTGTTCATAGGGTGGGTGTTGGTCACACCTTTTGTGTTTAACCATTCATGAATTTCCCAAGCGCAAATTACTTTTGCTCCTGTTCGCAATGCAATGGCTTCACAATCTAAAATATGGTCGGCATGTGCATGGGAAAGCAAAATATAGTCTGCTTTAATTTCCTCTAATTGTATGTCTTTGGCAAGTTCATTGCCAGAAATAAAAGGATCAAATAAAAGGGTGGTATGGTTAACTTCGATGCTGAAACAAGCGTGACCGTAAAATGTAAATTTCATATTGTAAAATTAGGGTATGTAGCTTAAATAATATATTTCTAAATTATTAAATTTCTTTTTGCATTATGTAATCATTCAACCAAAACTTATCTAATGGGATGTCAATGGTTTGAACAATTTTAAATCCATATTTTAGGTAAAAATCTTTCGCAGGGTTGTGTCTATTCACGTTCAGTTCTAAAATAGAAAATTGCAAATTACTGGCCTGTTTTTCTAAATTGTTTAATAGCAATTGGCCAATACCTTTTCCTTGTGCTAAAGGATGCACATATATTTTACTTACATAATAATGCCCATTTTTTTCAAAACTATGGCAATAGCCTAACAAATGATCTTCTTCTAATGCAACTAAAAAATGGTTTGAATCATCGATTATTTGTTCCTCTATTCTTTTTTGGCTATAAAATAGATTTAACATATAATCAATTTGTTCTTGTGATATGATGTTGCAATAGGTAGCCTGCCAAGTTTCTTTAGCCAATTTTATGATGGCATTTATATGATTTTTGTTAGCTTTCTGTATAATAATCATGAATTGCAAATATGAAAAGAAAAAATGATATATATTTACGCTCCTGATATAAAAATACATTAATTCATGCAAGTTTGGTCTGATTATCAAGATACTAATAAAGAACAATTTTTAGAAGAGTTGAAAGAATTGTTGCGAATTCCTTCTGTAAGTGCACAAGAAAATCACAATGCAGATACCGCAAAATGTGCCGAAGCGGTAAAACAATCGTTGTTGAAAGCTGGTTGTGATTCGGTAGAAATTTGCGAAACAGCTGGCCATCCAATTGTGTTTGGACAAAAGTTTGTTGACGCATCATTGCCTACAATATTAACCTATGGTCATTACGATGTTCAGCCAGCAGAGCCACTTGAGTTGTGGACGAATGGCCCTTTCGATCCAGTGGTTATAGATGGTAAAATTTATGCTCGTGGAGCTTGTGACGATAAAGGTCAAATGTATATGCACGTAAAAGCGTTGGAAGTTATGAATGCAACCAATACATTACAGTGCAACGTAAAATTTATAATTGAAGGAGAAGAAGAAGTAGGCAGCTCAAATTTGGGAAAATTTTTAGAAGATTATAAAGACCAATTAAAAGCAGATGTTGTTTTGGTATCGGATACTTCAATGATAAGTATGGAGCATCCAAGTATTGAAACAGGACTTCGTGGTTTAGCATATATGGAAGTAGAAGTTGTAGGTCCAAATAGAGATTTACACTCTGGAGTTTATGGAGGTGCTGTTGCAAATCCAATCACTATTTTAAGTAAAATGATTGCTAGTTTGCACGATGAAAATAACCACATTACCGTACAAGGTTTTTACGATAAAGTTGTTGCTTTAACGGATGC
>CANHJA010000042.1 GCA_947460795.1 Bacteroidota bacterium
CAATGGCCCGCACTCTATCTTAAAAGACTCTGCAAAAAAACTATTTACACATCAGTATAACATTTACAATGATGTTAGCTATTATTTTTTAAATGTTGACAAAGGAGCCGGAAAAAGAATTCAATTAGAGAACACTCCCACAACGTCGACTCAAATCGTAACCTCTTTTAATGAATTTCTATTTCACGAAAAAGATTCTGTCAATATTGGCCGTTATGGTAAAATGTGGTGGGGCGACGAGTTAAATGATTTGCCAGGCCGAACCCTCAATAAATCTTTTGCATTTAACATTCCGAACATCGATTTATCTAGTCCGATTACTGTTTCTACACAAATTGGCGGCATACAACGCACTGCTGCTTCTAACTTAGCGATCACTGTAAATGGGAATGCATTGACATCGTTTTTTTTAAGTCCTTTTGGTTATGAATTTTATGATCCACAAATTCGAGTGTTAAATGATACGAAAGCAACAACAGTCAATTCATCTTCAGTTGTTTTAAATTATAAATTCAGCAAAGGTGGTTCAGAAGCTGTAGGATTTATTGATTATATCAGAATAAATGCTAGAAGAAATTTGGTTTTTAATGGCTATTTAAATTTCGCCGATTGGAATTCGGTAGGCATTGGCAATGTAGCAAATTATCAAATTCAAAATGCCAATGCAAATACCAGAGTTTGGGATATTACCAACCCACTC
Organism: Bacteroidota bacterium; assembly: GCA_947460795.1. GTDB lineage: Bacteria > Bacteroidota > Bacteroidia > Chitinophagales > Chitinophagaceae > OLB11. Next base: position 701 of record CANHJA010000042.1, read on the forward strand.
CAACCTAGCTTAATGAATAGCTCACTCAACGGCACTGTTCTTTCTTTTAATCAAAAAGCTGATTTTTTACACCGATTTGTTGCAATAGATGGTTCTACCGTGTTCACTCCTTCAATGGTAGGAAAAATAAGTAATCAAAACTTACACAACATCAATAATAAAGAATATATTATTGTGAGCCATCCTTCTTTTCTTTCAGAAGCAAAACGTTTAGCTCAACATCATATCAACAAGAGAGGATACAAAACAATTGTAGTGACTCCTCAAGAAATATACAACGAATTTTCATCGGGATCACAAGATATTTCAGCCATCAGAGATTTTGCAAAAATGCTTTATGATAGAGCTACTAATCCAAATGACATGGTAAACTATTTATTGTTATTTGGAGATGCATCGTATGATTATAAAAACAGAGTAGCGAACAACACGAATTTTGTACCAACATATGAAACCTTAGAAAGTGTAAATAAAATATTGAGTTATCCTACAGATGATTTTTTTGGTTTTTTGGATGATGAAGAAAATTTAAATGATTTTTCGAGTAGCCAAATTAGCACATTGGATATTGGTGTGGGTAGAATTACAGCGCCTACAGTAGTAATTGCTAAAGATATTGTGAATAAAATAATTAATTACGACAGCCCTAATTCTTTCGGGCCTTGGAAAAACAATATGACATTTTGTGCAGATGATGGCGATGGCGATGGAACTGAACACATGAATGATGCAGAATCGGTTGTGGCAATTACGGTTGACTCATTGCCAATTTACAACAACAATAAAATATATGTTGATGCATTGGTTGAACAATTTACACCATCTGGAGCTAGATGCCCTGATGGAAATACTGCTGTAAGAGAACAACTTTATAATGGTACTTTTTTATTAAATTACAATGGCCATGGAGGGCCACACAGCTGGTGTGAAGAAAGGATTTTTTCTCAAAACGATATCAATGCACTGAAAAATTACAATAAATTACCCCTTTTTATTACTGCCACTTGCGATTTTGCTCCCTATGATAATCCTGCAGATTATTCTGGAGGAGAAATATTGCTTTCAAAACCAGATGGAGGTGCCATCGCATTAATGTCTACCACACAACTCGTATTTGCAGATCAAAATAGGATCATGAACCAAAACTACATGTATGAGGGATTCTCATTTCAAGAGAATGGTAAATTTCCAACGCTTGGAGACTCTTACAGATTGTCGAAAAACTTACGATATGTATCTGGAATGAGCGAAAGCACCGCTGCAAACTTTAGAAAATTTACCTTGCTAGGCGACCCGGCTTTGCCACTTTCTTTTCCTAAATACGATGTTTTTACTGATAGTATAAATGGTATATCTACCCTAATTACACAAGACACTTTAAAAGCGTTGAATAAATATACAATAAGTGGGCATGTAGCAGATAAACAAGGTAATTTATTGACAGGATTTAATGGAGTGGTATTCCCATCTATTTTTGATAAACCTAAAAAAATAAGTACCATACAAAATAATGGCGAACCTATTGTAGACTTTTATGTACAAAACAATACCATCTATAAAGGGAAAGCAACTGTAAAAAATGGGAAATTTTCGTTCACATTTGTAGTACCTAAAGACATAAATTATAAAGTAGCAAAAGGTAAAATTAGCTACTATGCAAACAATGAGAATGAGGATGCCAATGGATTTGATAATAACGTTTATGTAGGTGGGAGTTCAACCAGTGCAATTGCTGACAATGAAGGGCCCATGATAAAAGCATACATGAACAGTGAAAAATTTGTTGATGGAGGCATCGTGACTTCAAATTCTACCTTATTGGTAAAATTATCTGACGACAATGGAATCAATTATACCGGCAATTCTATTGGACATGATATTACAGCCATTTTAGATAAAAATGCTCAAAATACCTTCGTGTTAAATAATTTTTTTGAAACTAATTTAGATGACTACAAAGCGGGAGTTGTGAAATTTCCAATTAATAATTTAGCAGAAGGAACACACACCCTAACAATTAAAGCTTGGGATATTTTAAATAATTCATCTGAAACTACCATTGCTTTTGAAGTAGTGAGTGCTACAAAAGGATTGATAAAAAATGTATACAATTATCCAAATCCATTTTCTACCAAAACGCAGTTTATGTTTGAACACAATATGCCGAATCAACCATTATCAGTATCGATACAAATAATGACCTTGACAGGCAAAGTGGTAAAAACAATCAAAGAACAAATTACTTCCGAAGGCACAAGAGTAAACAATATCGATTGGGATGGATTAGATGAATTTGGCGACAAAATTGGCAACGGAGTGTATGTTTATAAATTGCACGTAAAATCTCAATCTGGTTTTTCAGACACCAAACTTGAGAAATTAATTATTCTAAGATAAAACTATTTTTTAACTACATTTGCATACTAATTTTATAAAAATTTAATTTTTGCCTTTGACGAAAAATCTACTTAAACAAACAATTAATTAAATGAACAAGGTCATTTTAAAGTCAGTTGCTTTACTTGCTTTAGGTTTAGTAGCTGTTAAATCAAACGCACAAACAAATACAGGTGGTTCTGGAACAGGACCTGATTACACAACAATTACAACCGCTGTTCCATTTATGAGAATTAGTCCGGATGCTCGTTCTGGAGGTATGGGTGATGTAGGAATAGCAATCAGTCCAGATGCAAATGCACAATATTGGAATCTTTCTAAATTGGCAATGGCAGAACAAGAAGCTGGTGTATCAATGACCTACACTCCTTGGCTAAAAGATTTAGTTCCTGATATTTTCATAGCCTACATTTCCGGATATGCTAAATTTGGTGAAGAAGATAATAAAAACCAAGCAGTAAGTTTTGGATTACGCTATTTTAATTTAGGGAGTATCAATTACACAAATGTAGATGCACAACCGATTGGTACTGGAAATCCTAGAGAATTTTCTTTCGACATTGGATACTCTCGTAAACTTTCTGATAATTTAGCAATTGGAGTAGCTGGAAAAGTGATTCATTCAAACATCATCAATGGTGCTGCTAATCAAAATGGATCTACTTACAAACCTGGAACTTCAGCTGCTGTAGATTTAGGAATGTTTTATACAAAAGAATTAAAAACAAACGAACAAACAGGGCAATCATCCTCAATTAATGCAGGTTTGTCTTTAACTAACTTGGGGAATAAAATGAGTTATGGCAGTGGTCGTAAAGATTTTTTACCTACAAACTTAGGATTAGGAGTTGCCTACAATTATACAATTGATGAATTCAATAAAATTACGTTTGCACTTGATGCCAACAAATTATTAGCCCCATCTCCGCATTGGATATACATTGATTCTACAGAAGACTATTCTTTTATTGATGTAGAAAAAATTAACAATAAAAGTGTGGTAAGCGGAATTTTAGGATCCTTCAGCGATGCATCAGGTGGAGCTAGCGAAGAGTTAAAAGAAGTAATGTTAAGTTTTGGTGCAGAGTACGCTTATCAAAATCAATTTTTCGCTCGTGCAGGATATTTTTATGAATCTAGAATGAAAGGCGATCGTCGTTTTTTATCACTGGGTGTGGGCGTAAAATATAGCATGTTCGGATTAAACTTAGCCTATGTAGTTCCATCAGGTTCGGGCATCGCTAGAAATCCATTATCAAATACGGTTCGTTTCTCTTTGATTTTTGATGTTGATAAATTAAATACTATTTTGTTGCCAAACGGAAAAGATTCTAAAAAAGATCCAAAAAAAGAGGCTCGCAACAAAAAATAAAATGATTATTAACTAATTACCAATAAAATTAAAATGTCATGTTTAGCTTTGCAAAAACATGGCATTTTTTTATTACAAATAAATTAAACAATTATGTACAGAATAGGATACGGCATCGATTATCATCAAATGGTAGAAGGTAGAGATTTTTGGTTGGGAGGAATAAAAATTCCACACACAAAAGGTGCTTTGGGTCATTCGGATGCAGATGTACTATTGCATGCAATATGCGATGCGATGTTGGGCGCAGTGAATGCAGGTGACATAGGTACCCATTTTCCTGATAATGACCAGACATTTAAAGATATTGACAGTAAAATTTTATTGCGAAAAAGCAATGAAATTTTAAATCAAAAGGGATTTCAAGTAGTGAATATCGACAGCACTGTTTGCCTAGAATTACCTAAAATAAAACCGCATGTAGAGGCTATGCAAAAAGCCATAGCTGATTGTTTAGGAATAGACATCGATTTGATTTCAATCAAAGCAACCACTACTGAAACGCTAGGCTTTGTGGGTAGAGAAGAAGGCGTTGTTGCCCATGCATCTGTGTTGGTGAGTAAAATATAACGCATCATCAATTTATTTTTTTTCAGTAATACGAAGGCAAATTGTCTTCGTATTTTTATTTTGTAAATTTTAGCGGGTTAAACAACATTTACATTGTTTGAATTATTTCTCTATGAAAATCTGCCATAGGTATATTACAACATAATACCTTCGAAATAGAGACTGAATAGAAGAGAAAAAAAAATTAAAAAAATTATATATTTTAAAAAAATATATTATATTTGAAGTATAAATTTTTAAACAAAAAAAAATAAACATGAAAAAAATTATTTTAACAGTTACAGCGATTATGGCAATTGGATTTGTTAACGCTCAAAATTTGAAATCAAAAAAAGGAGAAAACTATTTACCAGAAGCAAATGACTGGGCTATTAGCTTCAATGCAAATGGTGTTTTCAATTATGTAGGAAATTTATTTAATGGTAATACAAAGAACATTGCGCCTTCAGTAGGAAATGTTACAGCGAACTCTTTCGTTGGTAAAAAATTCATTGATGCTAAATCGGCATACAGAGTAGTTGCTAATGTAGGTTTTGGAAGTAACAATTTAAAGAATGGTACAGTTCCAGGTGGCGGCAGTTTCGCTACTTACAAAGCTTCAACATTAAACTTAAACCTTGGTTTAGGTAAAGAGTGGAGAAGAGGTTCTACACGTTTACAAGGATTCTATGGTGCTGATGCATTAGTAGGATTCGCTTCTGAAAAATGGAGTGAAACAAACAACACAGTTGCAAATGGTACTTTTAATGCTGGAACATCAATCAATTTAGGTGTAACTGGTTTTATCGGTTCTGAATATTTCATTTTCCCTAAAATGTCAATTGGTGCACAATACAACTATGGCTTACAAGTTGCAGCAAACGGTGCCGATAACTACAAAGTAGGGACTTTTGAAGAGAAAGGTAAATCTACTTCAAATATTAACTTTGGAAATGTAAGTTCTACTTCAATGAACTTAACATTGCACTTCTAATATTAAAAAATATTACTGATTAAAAGCCTCTCTTTTGAGAGGCTTTTTTTATGCATGGTTTTCACTAAACTCGGCATTAAAAAACATAGATTACTTCAACTGCCCAAAGCGTCAGTTTCGGAATGACGTCTAAAATAGAAATACCGTCGCGTTATGAGACACAGACTTTATGAAGGGGAAAAAAGAATTATGAAAGAAAATGATTCATCTCCTCCTCCAAATGCAAATAGGGAAATGTTGTTTTCAACTCGTTGCAAAGCTGAAGATGATCTTTTAAAAATTGTTGATGTGCCTGGCTTTGGGTGTCTTTTGGTTTGTGGTTTTTGGCTTTATGAAGTTGCTCTAATTTTTTCATTAAAGGAAAACAATTTGGCTCAATGCAATGTATTTTAAATTGTTCCCAAACGTAGGCCGTTGCTGGATAATTGGGATGTACTAAATCGATATCATAAAAACGATAATCACGAAGCACATCAATCACTAATTCGTAAGAAGGGAAATAGTATTGGTTGGGTAAACTGTGTACAGTTTCTAACAATCGGGCTTTGCTTCTGTTGTTTTCAATCACCCCATCTCGGCTATGTCGCACAGGACTTACGGTGTAAACAAATTTTAACTTCGGGTTAAAGGCTTTGAGTTTTTCTTGCATAGCTATCAAGGCATTCGTCATAACTTCTATGCTTAATAAATCTTTTCTAAAATGATTCATTGGAGCTCTGTGATTGTTATTTACATAAATATTTTCATCTAATAAATAATAGGCATACGATGAGCCTAAAGTGATAAAAACAGCATCGGCTTCTTTTAAAAAATGATGTTGAGCAGAAATCGAATCATTTATTTTTTGCAAACTTTCCTGAGCATCTAAACAAGAAAAATCTGAATGAAAAAACCAACTGTGGTAATATTCGTTTAATAAAAACAAGTCGTCGGCTGTATATTTTTTATTTTCAACTAAATCATCTAAGGCCTTGCAAACACTTAATGGATTAAACAAAACTCCATGCGAATTTTGCATTGCAGCAAATTTATTTCTACATAAAAAATTAAATATATGCTCCGTAAAACACGAACCAATTAGCAATACCTTGTCGGTATGTTTGAGCTTCGGTGTTAGTTCGGGGATGTCAATTTTTAATAAAAAATCCATTATTGATTCATTGTTTGAGCACGAATATATTTGACTTGTTCCAATTTTGCTTTATAATAATCGGCCATTTGCACATCGCCTTTATTTCGATAAGTCATATCTAAATATTGCAAAGAAGTCATATCTAAACTATCGGCTTTATTTGCTTTGGCAAACCAATAAATGGCGCTGTCTGGTCGTTGGGTATCGCCATAAACACAACCTACATTATTGGCAAAGTCTGCCTCGGTTGTATCTTTCGAATAGGCTTTCATAAAATATTTATTTGATTCTAAAATATTTTGCAATCCTAAGTTGTATGCATATTGTGCGCTATCCATTTTTCCTACAGCTTGATATTCTCTTCCTTTTTTTACAAAATTTTGTCCGGAAACATAAAAACCGGTACCTAAATTATTGATGAAAATAGCATTGGTAGAATCTTCATTATATGCTTTTTTATAATACACTTTTGCAGAATCTAAATTTCCTAAATTGAAGTATGCCTTCCCCAACTGATTGTATCCATCACTTGGCAATGCAGGATAAATGCTTAAGGCCTTCGACAAATAATAAATAGAACGAGCATTTTCTTTTAAGCTTGAATCATTAATTTGTTGAGATGTATATCCTAACGGAGCCATTTTGTAAGTCAATACTTCTTTTCGTTCGGTACTTGACAAATGATTGCCCATGTAAAAAAGTAGGTGTGTTGAGTTTGGATAATTTTCAACATCGGTAGAAAATAATTGGTAATCGGTTTCCCAATCTTTGTTTCTATCTATGGTTTTGAAACTGTATAAAGCGGTTGAAATTAATAGAATTGCTACCATTACAGGAGCTGTTTTAATCTCACCAAAAAATCCTTCCCCTTCTTCTTTTTTAAAGAAATGAGCCAATGCTAAAACAACTACAATGGTTAAACCCAATGAAGGAACAAACAATAAACGATCTCCAAAAGAAGTACCAATCAACATGAATACATTGGAAGTAATCGACATTGAAACGAAAAACCATAAAATACCAAAAGCAATGGCTTGTTTTGATTTTAATTTCCAAAGGGCAAAGCCAAATAAAGCGCCAAAAAATAAAAAGGCTGCTAAAAATCCTGGGTCATTAAAACCTACTGGCTCCAAAGTAGAATAGGAGTAATCGCAGGAAAGTGTTTTGGGGTAAACAAATTTTTTCACATATTCACCTAAAGTATTTACAGCGGATGCAAACTGATTCGAATTTTTATATTTTTCTTGTAAATCTAGCGGAAGAAATTTTTGTTCTGCAGGATTACACAAAACAATATAATTGTCTAAAGGACTTGTTTTGCCAGCCGGAGGATAACCACTCAAAGTTTGATGACGAGCAAACAAAAAGAATAATGAACAAACAAATATTACACCTGAAATAATTGCATTTTTTTGGATGCTTGCTTTCGTAAAAAAGTAAATAAACAAAGGAATAATAGCTACCGCAACCACCGTAGACTCTTTAGAGAAAGAGGCAATTAAATATCCGGCAATTGCAAGTATTACATAAATAATTTTCTCTTTGGAAATATATAATTGCATACAACGTATGGCTATTAAAATGCCTAACATACTTAAAATTTCATCTAAACTTTTTACGTTCGCCACCACTTCTGTATGAATAGGATGGGCTGCAAAAAGCGCTGCAATAAAAAAAGGAACTAACCATTTCTTTTTAAATACATCATAAAAAATAAAGAAAATAAATAAGACAGTTAAGGCGAAAAAGAACACATTGACTTTGTGAAATGAATGCGGATCTCCGTTAAATTGATTCCATTCCCAATTGAAAACCAATTTAGTAAATGGACGATATAAAGAGTTTTCTAAATCCGAAAAATCTCCTTTACGCAATGGCGTTGAAAAAATAGTTTTTGTATTTTCCCAAGACATTGGCGCTTTGGTAATTTTATTATTTTTAATAATACCATGATCATCCAACACAAAACGATGCTCGAACGTATTTTTATAAATAAAAAAACTGAATATAAATAATAGAAAAGGATATAGTAAGTAATTAAAACGCCCAGGGGTTTCAGTTTCTACGACAGCGGCGCTCTCTACCCGATTCGCCTGATTGGGTGTTTTTTTTACGAAAGATGCGTCTTGTTTTTGATGCTTGTTACTTTTACTCATACGTTCTTTAAAAATGAATGTGGGGTAAAAATAATTTTAAAAAATGGAGTTACATAAAATATTTTTACTTACTAAAAAACCAAAAAACGCCACCCATAATAGCAAAAGCAAAAAGACCGGTATAAAGGGCGTCTTTCACTTTAATAAATGGTTCTTTTTTTATTATTAAACGAAATAATATCCAACCTAAAAAAAGAGGTAACCCGATGAAGACAAATAGTAGTAATCGCACGTGAATTTGATTTTTAATTTATACCAATCGTTCTACTTCTCTCATCCATCGTTCAGGAATTTCATTGTTGCAAGCGGTAATATAATCTTTGTATGAACAGGGAATGAAAGATTCATTGGGCAATTGCATCCACCAACGATTTGTTCTTTTTGATTTTAAAAACAAACTATTGTTGTGCGTAAAGGTGATATGGTATTCCATAAACTGTTCTTTATCAGTTAACGAGGATTCTAGTTTTTGAACCGAGACTCCATCAATAAAATACCAAACCATTTGCGCAATTAATTTTGCTGTAATTTGATCATTGTCTAACTCGGGCAAATAGCCATAAATACCCAGTGAACCCAAAGTGTCGCTCATACCTGCAAAACGAGTAAGCTTGCACATTTCATCGCCATAAAATCCATTGGGTGAACCTAATTTATTTGCTGGCGCATCGCTGTAACGGATAGAATTAATGTCGATACTCACGATGTGTGAACTCCTTAATGCTGGTTCAATTTCATCTAAATCTTCGCGTGCTTTTCCTAAACGGGTACAGTCAAAACGAAGTTTATCAAACGTTTCTATCAAATTAGGATTTACATAATAGCTTTGAAAACCTATCAAGTTAAAATGTCGAACATAATTGGGGGTGAATGTTAAGGCTTCCATTAAATAACTATCATATCGATTGTCAGAAACATCATCTAAATCAGCCAACATATCAATCACCGTAAAATCAATGACTTCCTGTTTGGTTTTATAAACATCGTATTGTTGCAAGGTTAAATCGTGGGAACCACCAATCAAAATTACTTTTTTACCTAAAAGATGTAATTCTGTTAAAACCGTTCTTAATGCCGCTTTCGTATCATTGAGTTGAGCCCCTTCTATAATATTCCCAATGTCGCCAATGCGAACATCTTCGTGCCAATAATGTAACTTATAAAATTCTTTGCGAACACAATCTGGACCATTGCTATAATCCATTTTTCTGTCTTGCCCTCTTAATTCACCACAACCCACAAGAATGACATCAATCGCATCTAAATCGACAGTTGCATTGTTGATAGGAACAATATGTTTTCCAATTTGAGTGGGTAAATAGACAACTTCTTCTAATTCAGAAAAATGAATTGCCGATGTATATTGTAAAATTTCGCTTAAAATAGACATGAAAAATGTTTAGGTCACAAATATAGCATAATGCTGTTCGAATTTTAAACACAAACAGCATATAATATTGGCAACCTAAAATGCTGTAAAGCCTTGAGGCATGAATTCATTCGCTGCGAACAAAAATGTATCGGATTTATTTAGAATGAAACTCTTGGAATAAACCTATTTTTATGCTAAAATGTCAATACTATTTGTCAATAAAGACAGCCTATTATAACAACGTCTGTAAAAATGGCTTACTTGTAGCTTTGGCACATTTCATGATAATATGGGTAACAAACATAATTTTTTTAAACTTAAAAAATAAACAAATGGCAAAAGCAAGTAAAACAGCAGTAAAAGTATCTATTACTCCATTACACGATCGAGTAATTGTTAAACCAGCAGCAGCTGAAACTAAAACAGCTGGTGGAATTATTATTCCTGATACAGCAAAAGAAAAACCGCAACGTGGAACTGTTATCGCAGTTGGTGCAGGTAAAACGGACGAACCAATGACGGTGAAAGTGGGCGATATGGTTCTTTATGGCAAATATGCTGGAACAGAAATTGCACTTGAAATGGAAGATTTATTAATCATGAGAGAAAGCGATATTTTAGCAATCATCTAGGAGTGTTGACGGATGTCAGGAAATACAACAAATCATCAATAGGCAGTAGGCAATTTTATACTAAAACTGCTAAACCCTAAACTCCTAAACAAAATAATTAAACATTAACAATTAAACATTAATATACAAATGGCAAAACAAATATTCTTCAATATAGAAGCTCGCAATAAAATGAAAAAAGGGGTTGATACCCTTGCAGATGCAGTAAAAGTAACTTTAGGACCAAAAGGTCGCAATGTAGTAATCGAGAAAAAATTCGGTGCGCCTCACATTACGAAAGATGGTGTAAGCGTTGCAAAAGAAATTGAATTAGAGGATCCAATAGAAAATATGGGGGCTCAAATGGCGAAAGAAGTAGCTAGCAAAACAGCAGATGCTGCAGGAGATGGAACAACTACAGCAACTGTATTGGCTCAATCTATTATTGCTGAAGGAATTAAAAACGTAGCAGCAGGTGCTAACCCAATGGATTTGAAACGTGGTATAGATAAAGCAGTTTCTGCAGTAGTTGAAAATTTACGTACGCAAACAGAAAAAGTTGGGAACGACAATAAAAAAATCGAACAAATTGCCACTATCTCTGCAAACAATGACAACAACATTGGAAAGTTAATTGCACAAGCAATGGCTAAAGTAGGTAAAGAAGGTGTAATTACTGTAGAAGAAGCGAAAGGAACCGAAACAACGGTTGATGTGGTTGAAGGAATGCAATTTGACAGAGGTTATTTATCTCCATACTTCGTAACCAACAGCGAAAAAATGATTGCAGAATTAAGCAATCCAATGATTTTAATTTATGACAAGAAAATTTCTACAATGAAAGACATCTTGCATATTTTAGAAAAAGTAGCGCAAGCAGGTCGTCCTTTAGTAATTATTTCTGAAGATTTAGAAGGAGAAGCATTGGCAACATTGGTAGTAAATAAATTACGTGGTACCATCAAAGTGGCTGCTGTAAAAGCTCCAGGATTTGGTGACCGTCGTAAAGAAATGTTACAAGACTTAGCAATTTTAACAGGAGGAATGGTTATTAGCGAAGAAATGGGTCACAAACTAGAAGCTGCAGAATTAGCTTCATTAGGTCAATGTGAAAGCATTTCAATCGATAAAGACAATACAACGATTGTAGGAGGTAAAGGTAAAAAAGCTGATATCACTGCTCGTGTAAATCAAATTAAAGCACAATTAGAAGCTTCAACAAGCGACTACGATAAAGAAAAATTACAAGAGCGTTTGGCTAAATTAGCTGGCGGTGTAGCGGTATTGTATGTAGGTGCTGCAACAGAAGTTGAAATGAAAGAAAAGAAAGACCGTGTAGATGATGCATTGCATGCAACTCGTGCTGCTGTAGAAGAAGGAATTGTACCAGGTGGTGGAACCGCGTTCATTCGTGCGATTGATAGCATCGTGAAATTAAAAGGAGCAAATGATGACGAAAACACGGGTATTGCTATCGTACGTCGTGCGTTAGAAGAGCCAATGCGTCAAATCGTTGCGAACTGTGGTTTAGAAGGATCGATCATCATTCAAAAAGTACGTGAAGGAAAAGGCGATTATGGTTTCAATGCGCGTACAGAAGTGTATGAAAACTTATACAAAG
>CANHJA010000043.1 GCA_947460795.1 Bacteroidota bacterium
ATGTAAAAATAATGATAATAATACCATCAAAAATATAAATCCAAGTAATCCAACAATTCCATCGCCTATGCTAGATAGTAAAATATTTATAAGTAAATCCATAATTTTTTAAAATTTCAATTTCAAATATACAAATAAATCAAACGAAAAAGGTGCTCCTAAAAGCACCTTTTTTATTATTCTATTGAATTGATTATTTCATTTTAGGAATCAAAGCTATTAATTGTTTTGCAGTTTCATTCGCTGGATCAATTTCAACTAATTTAGCTACATATTTACTAGCATCTGCTTTATTTTTTAAATTATAAGATACAGTTGATAAATAAGTATATGCTTTAATTAACTCCGTTTTTTTAGTAATATCATCATTTACCATTGCTAAATATTGTTTGTAATATTCAGAAGCAGCACCATTTGTATATGTTTTATCTTTTGCATAAAAAGCAGTACGAGCTAACATAAATACAGAAGATGGTTCTGTTGGAAATTTAGCAGCCATCTCTTTAAATTTCAAATCAGCAGTTACATAATCTTTTGCATAAAAATAGCAAGCGCCAGTCCACCAATAATCCAATATTTCAGTTGATGGAGAGTTAGATTCAATAATTTTAGAATACCACTTAGCTGCTGCTAAATATTTTTCATCTTTTTGTAAATTCTCTGCTAATTCTCTATACAAAGGTGTTTTATCAGTTGTAGTATCTGCTGCAAACCCTTTCTCGAAATAGCTGTCTGCTTGAGCAGCCTTTACAGAATCTTTCAACAATAATTTTCCATAATACATATAATCCTGAGGAATAATTTTTGCGGGATCTTGTTTTGCAAATAATTTATCCATGTTTTCAACAGCTCCTTTATAATCTTTCAATTCAAAAAGACTAAAACCAATAACTCGATACATATATGGTTTTTCGATGCCATTCGTGATTAATTCTTGCATTTTAGTAACGGCAGGTTGGTATTCTTTAGCTAAATACAATGTGTTCGCGTATTGCATTTGATCATCAGCCGTTTTATCTGATAATTCTAAATATTTTTCAATGTTTTCTTTTGATATTTTATACTTTTTAATTCTGTAATATGCATCTGCCAATGATTTGTATGGCAATGGATTTTTAGAATCTAATTCAGAAGCACGAGCATATTTAGTTAAAGCACTGTCATATACTTTTGCAGCATACCATAAATTACCCATTTTTTGATTCGAAATTGACTTTGTATTTTCAAATGTTTCAGCATATTCATAATTTGTCATGGCATTTCCACCTCCACCTTGAATTTTTCTGAAAGCATCACCTAATCCAATATATAAGTCGCCAGTACGCTCAACTAACATGGCTTTTTTATACCAATCAATAGCCACATTAGGATCTCCTCCTTCAGTATATGTAATTGCATCTGCAGCTAATCGCAATGGATTGTTATCTTTCTTTTTAGTTTTAGATGCTACTTTTTGCAAAATAGCCATCGCATCTTGCGGCTTTTTCTCTATGAAATAAATTCGAGCTAAACCCGCATTATTTGCATTGTCTTCAGGGTATTTTTGAAAAATGGCTTTTGCTTCATTGGTTTTTTCTAAAGCCAATTCAGACAATCCTAAGTAGTAATTTGCCATTGCATCCTTTACTGACAATGGTTCTAAAATTTTCTTAGCACTTTCAAATCGATCGTATTTATACATTTGTATTCCTTCTTCCTTTGTTTGTGCATTTGCAATAAATGACATTGCAACAAAAGCGATCATAATTATTCTTTTCATTCGTACGTTTTTTATTTTTTTACTTTCTTTTTTTGTTTGATGTGCAATATTAATTCAAGTTTAATTGAATCAATTTTAATTCTCTATTTTTTAACAATTTAAGTTTAGTGAACATTCGCCTCTCTTAGCAATACATTTACTCGAAGTGGAAACATTTTGGCCTGTTTAAAAACCAACTGCCCATCCTTACATAAATAATTCACTAAGCCAGTGCCTAAACCAGTCCAGGTTTCCTTTGAAATAAAATATAAATTCCGAGTACAAGGATACTCTTTCAAACCAATATATGCTTGATACGGTTTTATATAATCCATTGAAGAATCTGTATCACCCCAAATGCCTGCAACATTTATTTTACTTAAAAATGTTTCTGTTGTTGAGTCGCTGTAATCTGCTACCCAACTCACTCCTACTATTCCAATTGCATTCTTATTTTTAGAAACATAGCTAATCACTTCCTCACTCGTTTTGGTAGCAAATACATTCCCAGTAATTTTTTTTCCTTTTAAAATAGAGTCTGTAATATATCGAACGGTACTTGATGATTGATTGTCAAAAACGATTTGATATTTTTTTTGAGAACTATCTCCCAATAAAATTTTACGCAAATCAGCTATTTTAAAAACAGGATTCGAATTCTCTTTTGACGTTATGAAAGCAACAGCATCTCTTGCCATAGGCATGCTTTTAGTAATGAATTTTTTACTTTCACCATACGCCTTTTCCTCGTTGGTTAAGTCTCTTGTTACAAATACAACGCGAGTAGAGTCTTCTAAAAATATTTTAATACATTCTGCTTCTGGTTTATATTCTGCTAAAATTTTAGCATCAGGATAACGAGATGTGAAAATTTTAATTTGCTGTTCCATTACTGGTTTGTAAGTCTCATCAATTAATACTTTTATACTACCACTCGTTTGATTATCTAACACCTTTTCATTTTCGCAAGAAATGAAGAAAAGAAAAGGCAACATAGCCAATAATAATATGCGATATTTTTTGTTATTTTTTTTCATGTTGTAAATTTTAGTTGGTTATTAATTATTTTAGATTTTTGATAACGCAAAACTCGTACATTAAATAATATGTTTTATGTTAATTAATCTATAAATCCTTTTTCTCTCATCCAATCATCATTGTACATTTTTCCAATATAACGACTGCCATGATCATGTAAAACCACGACCACTAAATCATCTTTCGTAAATTTATCTTTCATTTGAACTAGCCCTTGCACCGCAGCTCCACAAGATGAGCCACAAAACAATCCTTCTTCTTTAGCCAAACGACGACACATCAACATCGATTCTTTATCGAAAATTGTTTCAATATGATCAATGTATTTTTTATCATAATTATCTGGAATAAAATCTTCTCCCATACCTTCAACTGCATACACTTTAGCTAATTCAGGTTTAACTTCATCTGTATCAAACCAATGTTTCAAAATTGAACCATCTGGATCAATTCCTATGATTTGAACATTTGGATTTTGCTCTTTTAAGTACATTCCTGTACCTACCAAAGTTCCTCCTGTTCCTGTAGATGCTATATAATGAGTGATTTTACCTTCTGTTTGATTCCATAATTCTGGGCCAGTAGACATATAATGAGCTTCTCTATTAGAGAGATTATTATATTGATCCGGATTCCAACCATTTCTTTCTTTAGCAATTCTTGCCGCTACTGAGTAATATGAACGAGGATCTTCTGGCTCTACATTGGTAGGACAAACATGAACTTCAGCTCCCATAGCTCGTAAAATATCTACTTTTTCTTTACTCATTTTATCTGCCAAAGTGAACACACATTTGTAACCTCTTGAAATGGCTACCAATGCTAAACCCATACCCGTATTTCCGCTAGTGCATTCTACTATTGTTCCACCAGGTTTTAAAAGCCCTGATTTTTCTGCATTAACAATTAAATTCAATGCAATTCTATCTTTAATACTGTTACCAGGATTGAAATATTCAACCTTTGCATAAACTGGGCAAGGAAAATCTTTAGTAATGCTATTCAAACGAATTAATGGCGTATTTCCAATGGCATCAACGATGTTGTCGAAGACTCTTTTATCTTTATTCATGCTGCAAATATAATCAATTAGAAAGATAGATTATCGATTTTGGGGATTCAACTTTTTCCCCATTTTACACATATTTTAAAGTTTGAAACGAATATTTTCATACTCATTATTATTTATTTTGTTATTTACCAATAAACAAGCAAATTTGCACACTATTTTATGAAGCCAATACAGGATTTAATTCCAGAACTTAATGTTCCCAAAAAAATTGTGATCACTCATCACTACAATCCTGACGCAGATGCATTGGGCTCAACCTTGGGTTTATGGCATTACTTAAAAATGAAAGGACATGATTGCATCGTGATTTCACCCAATGCAATGCCTGATTTTATTTTATGGATGCCAAAATCAGAAACCGTTATAAATTTTGAAACACAAACTAATGAGGCTTCTAAATGGCTTGATAGCAGTGATTATTTATTTTGCTTGGATTTCAATCATCTTTCAAGAACAAAATATTTTGCCCCTGTATTAGAAAAATTCAAAGGCCAAAAAGTAATGATTGATCATCATTTATCTCCTGATGAATCTTTTGATTATGGAATCAGTATTCCTTCTAAAAGTAGCACTTGTGAAATGGTGTATGATTTTATCAATAGTTGCGGTGATAATGCTTTAATTAACTTAGATATTGCTAAATGCCTTTATGCAGGTACAATGACAGACACAGGATCTTTCAAGTTTCCTTGTACCACTGCGAGCGTACATGCAATGGTTTCTGATTTAATGTCGAAAGGCCTAAAAACAGCTCCTATTCATGAAGCTGTGTATGATAATTACAATGAAAATAGATTGCGCTTTTTAGGATTTGTACTGTCTCAAAAAATGAAATTAATCACTGATTGTCATACTTCAATTATTGCCATTAGTCGATCAGAATTAAATGAATACAATATCAACACTGGAGATACCGAAGGCGTAGTTAACTTCCCTTTAAGTTTAAAAAATGTGATTTTTTCTATCTTTATCTCTGAAAGAGAAAATGAAATAAGAATGTCATTTAGAAGCAAAGGAAATTTTAACGTAAACGAATTTGCGAGAACCTACTTTAGCGGTGGCGGACATGCCAATGCTGCAGGAGGAAAATCGGATGATTCTCTTGAAAAAACCCTTGAGAAACTTACAAATGCTATTTTAGAACATAAAAATATATTACAACAATGTTACAAACAATCAAATTAGTAGGATTATTGAGTATTATTAGTACGGTTTCATTTGCACAAATAAAACCTACACTAAATAGCAAACCCAATTCAAATGCGACACAACCAGTAAAAGGAACTCCTAAACTTAATCCTGTTCCTGCAATAGCTGCACCAAAACCGCAAGTTGCTCCTGCAATGCCAGCCATGAAGAAAATAAACGCAAACTTAGAATATGTGTTTATGATTGACAAACCAACTAGCCCAAAGCCCAAAGAAGGTGATTTAATTAAAGTTCATTTACTTTCTGCAGTTAATAATCGTTTGATGTTTAATTCAAGAGCAACCAATAAAAACAAGCCTATTGAATTTGGCATTAATAAACCTGCTTTTAAAGGTGATATTATTGAAGCAATTACCTTAATGACCCCTGGCGATAGTATCGTTTGCATGGCTGATGCAGATGCTGTTTTTTCAAATTCGAAAACTAAAAAACCAGATTTTATTAAAAAAGGAGATAAAGTATTTTATTTTATCAAATTAGTTTCTGTAAAAACGAAAGAAGTAGTTCAAAAAGAACAACAAGCTGCTTTTCAAAAACAAATAAGAGAGCAATTGGATAAGCAACTTAAAGAAGAAGCTAAAAATACTGCCAAAGAAGAAAAAGTACTCCAAGAATATTTTACTAAAAATAACATCCAACCACTAAAAACACCATTAGGCACTTATTATACAATCAATGAAAAAGGCGATGGTGCAATTCCTAAAACTGGAGATACTGTTGTAATGAACTACACCGGAAAACTATTGAATGGGACAAAATTTGATTCCAATGAAGATACCACTTTTCATCATGTACAACCATTTGAGTTTCCATTAGGAGCCAACAGAGTAATCAAAGGTTGGGATGAAACCATTGGATTTTTACCTCAAAATAGCAAAGCAACCTTTTATATTCCTTCAAGAAATGGATACGGTGCGCAAGGTCAAGCAAAAATTCCTGCGAACTCAATACTGATTTTTGACGTACAATTAAATAATATAAAACCTAAATTAGAAACCCCAAAAACAGAAACAAAATGATAAGAAAAATTTCATTCGCCTGTGCTACTCTCCTTTTTATTAGTGGAGCAACAATTGCACAAAATAACAAAACAACTCCTGTAAAAGCTGACTTTAAAAAAACAGCCAACAATTTAGAATACTTATTTTTAAAAGATCAACCAGGAAATAAATTCATACAAGATGGTAGCATTGTAAAAATGCACATACGTACAAAAATTGCGGATTCTGCGATGTTTGATTCTTACAAAATGAACAACAACGAACCAATTGAACAACCTTTGACAAAACAATTCTTAGGTGCGTTTATGGAAGGATTTGCATTGCTTACAGCTGGCGACAGTGCGATTCTTCGTTTACCAATTGACACGGCATTTAAAGGAAGTCCAATGCCTCCTTTTGCAAAAAGTGGTGACAAAGTTTCGTATGAAGTGAAAATAGTTTCAGTGAAATCTAAAGCAGAAGCGGATGCGGAAAAAGAGAAAGCTTCTAAAGTTCAGAATGGTATAGACGATAAATTATTAAAAGAATACATTAAAACTAAAAAATTAATAACAGAAAAAACAGCTTCTGGTATTTATTATGTTATTGATAAAAAAGGAAATGGCAAGCATGCAACAGCTGCTGACAAAGTTAAAGTACATTATAAAGGATACAAATTAGATGGTTCTACTTTTGATTCATCTTATGACAGAGGTCAACCAATTGAATTTCCATTATCTGGTGTTATTAAAGGTTGGACAGAAGGAATTCCATTATTTGAAGAAGGCGGAAAAGGAACCTTATTAATTCCTTCATCGTTAGCATACGGACAAAATGCTCCTGCAGGATCTACAATTAAAGCAAATGAGGTTTTATTATTTGATGTAGAATTAATTAAAATAAATCCTGAGCCAGAAGTTATTGAAGCTCCAGTAGTAGCAACTCCTGAAGTAGAATCAGCAAATTCTCCAGATCCATCAACACAAGATCAATTGATTCAAGATTTTATCAAAAAAAATAACCTAAAAGCACAAAAAACAGCTTCTGGTTTATATTATGTAATTGACAAAAAAGGAAATGGCAAACATGCAACTGCTGCAAATCAAGTAAAAGTACATTATAAAGGAACCTTATTAGATGGAACTAAATTTGATTCATCATACGATAGAAATGAACCAATAACATTCCCATTGTCTGGCGTTATTAAAGGATGGACAGAAGGAATTCCTTTATTTGAAGAAGGTGGAAAAGGAAAATTAATCATACCATCTGCTTTAGGCTATGGTCCAAATGGCGCTGGAGGCGTTATCAAACCAAATGAAATTTTAGTTTTTGATGTAGAGCTTTTACAAATCATAAAATAATTAAACAATTTAAATAAACAATAATAAATAAAATAAAATGAACAAGTTAAAAATCGCGTTAAGTGTAGCACTTATTTCAATTTCTTTATTTTCATGTAAAGGAAAAAAATTTACTAAACTAAAATCTGGTTTAGAATATTTGATTGTAAAAGATGAGAAAGGAGATAAATTAGCTACAGAAGGAAGTATTATAAAAATGCATATCAAAACTACTTTAAAAGACAGTACTATTTTTGATTCGCATACAATGAATAACAACGAACCCGTTGAAACAATGATTCAAAAAGCAGCTTTCAATGGCGACCCAATGGAAGGCTTTATGTTATTAAGCGCTGGCGACAGTGCAGTTATTCGTTGTGTAGCAGATTCATTATTTAGAGGACAAATGCCTCCTTTTGCTAAAAGCGGTGATACAGTTGCATTCTATGTAAAAATGATTTCTGTTAAAACTAAAGAAGAATACAAGAAAGAACAAGAAATAGTAAGCAGAGAGCAAATTTCAATTGATGACAAATTAATTCAAGAATATTTGAAGAAAAATAACATCAATGCACAAAAAACAGCTTCAGGTTTATACTATGTAATTACACAACCTGGTACAGGTGCAAATCCATCTAAAGGACAAGAAGTTTCTATGAATTATACAGGAACTTTACTAGACGGAACGAAATTTGATTCAAATGAAGATCCTAAATTTAGCCATGTTGAAACTTTCAAATTTAAATTAGGAACTGGCCAAGTAATCAAAGGTTGGGACGAAGGGATTGCATTATTAAACAAAGGTGCTAAAGCAACTTTGATTGTTCCATCTCCAATGGCTTATGGTAAACAAGAAATGCCGGGCAATCCGAACAATCCAAAAGGGATTCCTGCAAACAGCGTTTTGATCTTTAATGTTCAAATGTTAGACGCTAAGTAAATAACATTTCAATAATTGTAATTAACAAGCCGTAAAGTTTTACTTTACGGCTTTTTTTTACTTTTGCACAATGACAAAATTATTTACTTTTTTATTAGTTATGGTTGCATTAATATCTTGTGAAAGCAACAATGCACAAACTCAATTAAAAACAATTCCAACTTTAGAGTATCAGCAATTACTTACTGAAACTAAAAACAATCAACTTGTTGATGTAAGAACGGAAAGTGAATTTATGGAAGAACATTTGCACAATGCCGTTAATATCAATTTTAATGCAAATGATTTTGAAGCAAAAATTAAAAAACTAGACAAAAATAAACCAACATTTATCTATTGCCTTTCGGGTGGTAGAAGTGGCAGTGCAATGGATATTTTTGCTAAAAATGGATTTAAACAAGTCTATAATATGCAAGGAGGAATTTTGCAATGGAAAGGCGATCAGCTTCCATTAACCGGCGCCGAAGCTAATCCATCGTGGAAAGGAATGAGCAAAGAGGAATTTGAAAAAATAACCAACGGAGATATTCCAGTATTAATTGATTTTAATGCAACTTGGTGTGGCCCTTGCAAAAAACTAAAACCTATTTTAGCTGAAATTGAAAAAGAATATGCTGGAAAAATTAAAGTGGTTGCTATTGATGTAGATGAAAATAAATCGTTGGCAGAAGCTATGAAAGTAACCAATATCCCTTTATTGATTTATTATAAAAAAGGAAAAGTTGAAATGAACATTGAAGGCTTTGCAGATAAAGCAAAATTAATAAGCGCAATGAAACTAAAATAAGTTTTCATATCTCATGTAAAAAAGGCTGTCAATAAAATTGACAGCCTTTTTTTATATAATACAAATGAATAGACATTATACTTTTTTACCTTTCATGGCTTCTGCAATAGCAATATCCATTACGCGTTCAGCATAAGGCGAACTGATGGTATTCAATGATTCATTAGCAGCCATAATCGCATTTTTATCTTTGGCATCTATCGCTTTTTTAATTTCTAGAATCGCATTTTCAGTTGCTAAAAGTTCTTCTTCAGTAATATATTGTTTGTGCTTACTTAGAAAATTTTGAGTAAACTCAATTTGTGTTTGTCCTTCAGTAGTAGCTTCAATTAAAGAACGCAATTGAATATCTTCTTTCGCATTGGTAATAGAGGCCATTAACATATTTTCAACCTCTTCGTCTGTTAATCCATATTGAGGTTTTACTTCAATAATTTGCTCTACTCCACTCCTCAATTCGGTTGCTTTCACTTTTAAAATTCCATCCGCGTTGATTAAAAATTGAATATCCACTTTAGGCAATCCTGCTGGCATTCCAGGAATTCCTGTTAAATTAAATTCAGCTAATTTTCTATTATCCGAAACCAAATCTCTTTCGCCTTGATAAACGGCAATTCGCATACTGCTTTGTCCATCTTTTTGAGTAGTATATTGTCGACCAGCACGGCTAGGTATTTTAGAATTTCTTGGAATCAATACATCCATCAAACCTCCCATGGTCTCTATCCCTAAACTCAAAGGAGTAATGTCCAATAACAATACTTCTTTGTTATTTCCTGCTAAAATATCCGCTTGAATGGCAGCTCCCAAAGCAACTACTTCATCAGGATTTACACTATCATTTACTTGTTTTTTAAAGAATGCTGAAACTCGTTTTTTTACATAAGGCACTCTGGTAGAACCTCCTACCATTACAACAACATCAATTTCTTCTGTTGTCAATTCACTTTCTTTTAAAGCAGTTGCACAAGAATCAATTGTTTTATCAACCAATGATTGAATCGCATTTTCAAATTCAGATTGAGTAATAGAAACCCTTTTATCCATCACCGTAGATTCATAAACATCATTACTAGAAAGATGTTTTTTAGCACTTTCTGCTTCCAAACGCAAGATGGATATTAAATTGGCATTCGATTGAAACTCATCGTTTGTTAAACCCAGTTGTTGAGTAAAATGTTGAACGATTTCATTGTCAAAATCATCACCGCCTAAATACGTATCACCATGAGTAGAAACCACATCAAAAATACCATCCGTAATTTTTAAAATGGATACATCAAACGTACCACCTCCTAAATCATATACTGCTACATTTTTAGTTTCATCACTTTTTGTACCAATACCATACGCCAAACTGGCTGCGGTGGGTTCATTAATTATTCTCAAAACTTCCAAACCGGCAAGTTTACCTGCATCTCTAGTAGCTTGTCGTTGTGCATCATTAAAAAAAGCAGGAACGGTGATAACACATTTTGAAACATTCATTTTCAATACATGCTCGGCTCTGTGTTTGAGTTCTTTTAAAATAAAAGATGACAATTCAATTGGGCTGAAAAATAAATCCCCAACTTGAATTTTTACCAATGAATCAGTTTCATTGTCAATGATTTTATATGATAGTTTTTGGGTGTTTTTTAAGTCGTTGTAATTTTTACCCAATAATCGTTTTACACTGTAAATGGTATTGCTTGAATCTGTTTTCAAATACAATTTAGCTTCATTTCCAACATGCATTTCACCATGCGCACCAAAGTGTAATAAAGAAGGAACTAAGGTTGTTTGATCGATATCTTTTAAAGCGATGGGTTGTTTGGTTTCAGGATGAATAATTGCTACCAAACTGTTGGTAGTTCCTAAATCGATTCCAACGATCACTTCTTTTTGCTCTAGCGTGCCTGTTGCAATATTGATTGCTATTTTTGCCATTTCTATTATTAAATTGGTGGCAAATTTAGAATAATAAAAGAGAAATTAAACGATTTATCTCATTCTCAATATTGAAGGGCTATCAATGCTTGATTTTATTAAAACAAAGGTTCGTTTTCGGAAGTATGGTCAGTTTCTTTACTTTCAATTTGGATCGTATTTTCTAGTTCGTTCTGATTGTCATCGACTAATTGCTTACTGCTATTTTCATTGATTGTAAACTGCTCCTTTGTATTACTCACAGCAGGTATCTGCAATCTATCTTCTGACATCTCGACCAACCCATCTCTTAAACGAATAATGCGTTTGGCTTTAGCCGCAATATCTTCTTCATGTGTGACTAAAATAACGGTATTTCCACTTTCATTGATTTGAGTAAAAATATCCATGATTTCTATCGATGTTTTTGAATCTAAATTACCGGTAGGTTCATCCGCTAAAATAATAGCAGGATTGTTAATTAACGCGCGCGCTATGGCTACCCGTTGACATTGACCACCCGACAATTCATTTGGTTTATGGTGCCAACGATCCGCCAAATTAACTTTTGCCAATACTTCTTTAGCTCGCTCTTCACGTTCTTTTTTACTGATACCAGCATACACTAAAGGCAAGGCCACATTATCTAAAGCACTTAAACGAGGTAACAAATTAAATTGTTGAAACACAAAACCAATTTCTTTATTTCGTATGGTTGCTAAATCATCATCATTGATTGAGCTCACATTGATTCCATTTAAAATATATTGTCCAGCTGTGGGCGTATCCAAACAACCAATAATATTCATTAAAGTAGATTTGCCAGAGCCTGATGGCCCCATCAATGCGACATATTCATTTTTATATATAGTTAAATCCAAACCTCTCAGCACAGGCACTACTTGTTTGCCCATTGGATAATGCTTATATAATTTTTCAATGTGAATTACTACTTCTTCTTTCAATATCATTACAATTGTAAAAATACTATATTTGTGAACCATGAAAGAAGATTTTCTTTATTATTTTTCAAACATTACTGCGATTCAAATTTTTGATATCATATTAGTCTTGCTAATTATTTTTCAATTATTTAGAGCGCTCCGAGGCAGCATTGCATTCAATATTTTTGTGGGTGCCTTAGCGGTATACCTACTTTGGTTTGTAGTTAACAAATTACACATGCCAATGATGAGCGAAATTTTAGACCGTTTAGTGAGCATAGGACTCATTGGTTTAATTGTTTTGTTTCAACCCGAGATTCGTAAATTCTTAATTATTTTAGGGAGACGAACCGCTTTAGGAAAAAACGGATTTGTAAGTCGTTTATTTCAATCCAATTCACTTAATAAATATATTATTGAAGAGGAAGTAATTGAAGAAATTACACAGGCATTGAAGTTTTTTCAAGATCAAAAATTAGGGGCAATATTGGTAATTGCCCGCTCTGATAAATTTGAGTTTGATACCAATTCTGGCAACATGATTAATGGTGTAGTAAGTACTAAATTAATTGAAAGTATTTTCAGTAAAGCAAGTCCATTGCACGATGGCGCCATGATTATTGACAAAGATATTATTATTGCCTCTGGCGTAGTATTGCCCATTAGCGAAAGCAATGATTTACCTTCTTCCATTGGCTTACGTCATCGTTCTGCAGTAGGTGCTACCGAGCACAGCGATGTAATGGTTGTTGTAGTATCGGAAGAAACAAGCAAGTTTTCAATCGCCAGCCATGGCAAAATAAAAATGGATGTTCCTTTGGAAGAAATTAAAAAGGAAATGTACAAAGCAATGACGGAATAGGTTTTTAAATGTAGTCGGATGACAGATGTTGGCAAATACACTTTCAGGAGGTCGAGGTCATTTTTACGTA
>CANHJA010000044.1 GCA_947460795.1 Bacteroidota bacterium
AGGAAAAAATAAGATAACAAGCTCTATTGAAAATGTGCATATATATTTGCTGATAATTAATAATATTTAATGCCCAAAAAAGTAACGGTTTCTATATTAATGTCGGTTTATAATGTAGAATTTCATTATATCAAAAGAGCCATAGATTCCGTGTTGAATCAAACTTTTCAAGATTTTGAATTGATAATTATTGATGATGGAAGTGATAATAAATCGCAAACAGAACTGGTAGGATATGCTCAGAAATTTGAAGAAAAAATTACGTACATCCGTCATTTTAACAGAGGCCAATCTAAATCCATTAATCGAGGTGTTTTAAATAGCACCGCTCAATATATTACGATCTTAGATGCCGATGATGAGTATAAACCGAATCATTTAGCTGCTTGTTTAGAAGCCATTACAGATTTTGACCTCATCGCCTCTACCACCGAAACCGTAGTAGATCATGAAGAAGATTATTATGTAACCGATATGGAAAATAATCAGCTTTGTATTCATGTAGATGATTGCATTTTGTTTGCCACTTTATTTGGTAAAAAAGAAGTTTTTATGAACATCCCTTTTCATGAAAAATATGCAGCAGACAGTCATTTTTACGAAGCGGCTTCTAAAATATATAAGGTAAAAAAAGTAAATTTGAGAACCTATATTTATTATAGAAATATGCCCAATAGCATTTGTTCTGTAATTAAAAAGCAACATTTTGTGGAGCTAAAAGAATCTACTTTATAATGTCTGTTCAAAAAAAAGATGTGGTGCTTGCTTGTCATATTACAGGAGTGTATGATGTAAATAGAAAGGAGGTATTACAGGACGATGATTATTCTATTATTAAACCATGGGCAGATTCATTAATAGAGCATAAAATAAATGGAATTGTTTTTCATAATCATTTTTCAAATGCAACCTGCAAGCAATACAGCAATGAGTTTATTTCTTTTCAAAAAATAGAATATGATAATCGATTTAATCCAAATGTTTTCAGATATCTTGTTTACAATGATTATTTAAATAAACACCAGGACGAAATTAAATCCCTTTTTTTAACAGATGTGTCGGATGTGGTTATGCTTAAAAATCCTTTTGACGATATGTTATTTAAACATCATCCACAACATCTATTTTGTGGCGACGAACCCAAAATACTAGCCAATGATTGGATGCAAAATCATTCAACCCATTTAAGAAATAACCTATTGAATTTTGAGCAGTTTGAAAAAATACACAGCCAATCTGTATTATTAAATTGCGGTATTATTGGTGGGGAAATATCCGTTATGAAACTTTTTATAGAAAAATTAAGTCAATTGCATCGACAATACAATGTCAATAATCCAACGGCGTACACCGGAGATATGGGCGGTTTTAATTACATTGCCCGAACATATTTCAATGATCATATCATCCATGGCAAACCAGTAAATACCGTT
Organism: Bacteroidota bacterium; assembly: GCA_947460795.1. Lineage (GTDB taxonomy): Bacteria > Bacteroidota > Bacteroidia > Chitinophagales > Chitinophagaceae > OLB11. The sequence continues at coordinate 1,434 of CANHJA010000044.1, forward strand.
TTTAAAGCATATGAAAACCATCGAACAGATTGTTGGTTTAAACACAAATAAAAATAATCCGAAGTTTTGAGCTTCGAATTATTGTTTTAATAAATTCTATAATGATGATGAAAGTAAAAGACCATATTGTAAAAAAACAAATGGGCATAATTTTTAAAAACTATTCCTTTCAAAATTTGTAATTTCGCTTATCATGGCAAAAGCAAAAGATTCGGTTTCACCTTTAATGCAACAGCATAACGCGATCAAGGCAAAATATCCTGATGCGGTATTGCTTTTTAGGGTAGGCGATTTTTATGAAACCTTCGGACAAGATGCCATTATTGCTTCGCAAGTGTTGGGCATTACGCTCACCAAACGCAATAATGGTCAGGCAAATTCGCAAGAGTTGGCCGGGTTTCCTCATCACAGCATGGATACGTATTTGCACAAATTAGTGAAAGCAGGCTATCGTGTAGCAGTGTGTGATCAATTGGAAGATCCAAAATTGGCTAAGGGAATAGTGAAACGAGGGGTCACAGAATTGGTAACGCCAGGAACTGCAACCAACGATAAATTATTGGATAATAATTTCAATAATTTTTTAGCATCGGTTTATATCCATGAAGAAAATCATGGAATAGCTTTTGTAGATATTTCGACCGGAGAGTTTTTTTGCACCGAAGGAAATACAGAATACATTGATAAATTATTGCAAAGTTTTAGACCCAGTGAAGTCATTTTTCAAAAACATAAAAACAAATTTTTTCAAGAACATTTTGGCAATAAATATTATACGTACCAATTAGATGAATGGATTTATAGTGAGCAATATAGCAATGATGTTTTATTGCAACATTTTCAAACGATTTCATTAAAAGGTTTTGGTATTACAGATATTCCTTTGGCTGTAATTGCTGCTGGAGCAATCATTCATTATTTGAAAGATACCGAACATCAACAACTCAACCATATCACATCGATTGCTCGAATTACTAGAAATGATTTTTTGTGGATGGATAGATTCACGATTCAGAATTTGGAATTGTTGGATAGCAATCGTGAAAACGGAAATACTTTATTGAAAGTATTAGACAATACGGTTTCGCCAATGGGTTCTCGAATGATCAAACGTTGGTTGCTATTTCCGTTGCAAGAAGAACAAAAAATGAATCAACGATTAAACACTGTTGAATATTTTATAAAAGAACAAGATATTGCGAAACAACTCACGCTGCTTATTAAACAAGTAGGTGATATGGAACGCATGGTGGCAAAACTACCGTTGAAGAAAATTTCGCCACGTGAGGTATTGCAATTATCTAAAGGCCTGACCTGTGTAGAAGACATAAAAAAAATTATTGCAACAACTACCGATGAATGGACGAAACGCATTGCAGAACAATTAAATCCTTGTCACTCAATCAAAGAAAAAATTCTACAAACGATTATTGAAAACCCTCCAGCATTGGCAAATAAAGGTGGGTTAATTCAAGAAGGAATTTTAGAAGAGTTGGATGAATTGCGAAAAATTGCGTTTAATGGAAAAGAATATTTATTGCAAATTCAACAGCGTGAAAGTGAAATAACAGGCATTCCATCATTGAAGATTTCGTATAATAATGTGTTTGGTTATTATTTGGAAGTAACCAATACACATAAAAGCAAAGTGCCCGAAACTTGGATTCGTAAACAAACGTTGGCAAATGCTGAACGATATATTACGCCAGAACTAAAAGAATACGAGCAAAAAATAATGGGCGCCGAAGAAAAAATTTTGGCGATTGAAATGAAATTGTATGATTCTTTATTGCAAGATTTACAAGAATATATTTCGCCTATACAACTCAATGCGAATTGGATTGCACAATTAGATTGTATTTTATGTTTTGCCAACAATGCCATTCAGTTTAAATACCGAAGGCCGAATATTTCGGAATCCAATACGTTATATATTGAGGAAGGTCGACATCCTGTTATTGAAAGAAACTTACCCATTGGTGAAGAGTATGTTTCCAATTCGGTTACGTTAGATAAAGAAAAGCAACAAATTATCATTATTACGGGTCCCAATATGAGTGGTAAAAGTGCTTTGTTGCGTCAAACGGCTTTAATCACTTTAATGGCACATGCAGGAAGTTTTGTGCCCGCTCAAAAAGCCAATATACCTATTACAGATAAAATTTTTACACGGGTTGGTGCGTCAGATAATTTAAGTGGAGGAGAAAGTACCTTTATGGTAGAAATGAATGAAACGGCTAGTATCATGAATAATATCAGCCAAAAAAGTTTAATTGTTTTAGATGAAATCGGAAGAGGTACAAGCACATTTGATGGTATTTCCATTGCTTGGAGTATTGCCGAATTTTTACACAATCATACACACAAACCTTTGACACTTTTTGCAACTCACTATCATGAATTAAATGAGTTGGAAAACAAGTTAGATAGAGTTCAAAATTTTCATGTTACCCATAAAGAAATAGGGAACAAAATTATTTTCTTACGCAAATTGGCGCAAGGTGGAAGCACACATAGTTTTGGGGTTCACGTTGCTCGAATGGCAGGCATGCCAGTAAGTTTGGTAGAACGTGCCAATGAAATTTTAGGAACGCTGGAAGAAAAAAATGTAAGTGACAGACTCTCTACAAATATCAAAAAAATTAATACACAACAATTTCAACTGAATATTTTTGATGGCTTAGCAGAAGATTTAAAACGCATTCGAGAAATACTAGATGCAACCGAAATTAATACACTCACACCTGTAGAAGCATTAATGAAACTCAATGAAATGAAGAGCATTTTGAATTTTCATAAATAGAGCATCCTATAAATAAGCTATAAGTTAAGAAAACAGAGAACTATTTTTATTTAGATAAACAAGATTTGAATAACAATATTATTTCATTTCAATTTTATTAAAATTTGTAAATTTGCAGTCCAATGATTGCACAAAAAGTTAGAGTTACAAAGAAATTTACATTTGATATGGCACATGCCCTTTATGGTTATGATGGTCCTTGTAAAAATATACATGGTCATACTTACCATTTAAGTGTAACGTTAATTGGAACTCCCATTCAAGATAATGGGGATGTAAAATTAGGAATGGTAGTCGATTTTGGAGACTTGAAAAATATAGTAAAAGAAAATATTTTAAATATTTATGACCATGCGTTGGTTTTAAATGAAGAGGCACCTTATTCTAAATCAGACGTTATTTCGAATGAATTTGAAAAAGTAATTTTGGTTCCCTATCAGCCTACGTGTGAAAATTTATTGTTGAGTTTTGTTGAAAAACTAAAGCCACTTTTTTCTGAAAATCATGCATTGGTTTCTATTCGATTGGAAGAAACTCCTACCTCATTTGCCGAATGGAATGTAGGCGATAATTAATTTATTTTTTATCCTCTTTAGGAGTATGAATTATTGCAATATTTAACCATTATTCTCCACCCATGCCCCATTGTCTTTTAATAAATTAATCAACTCATCTACAGCAACTTCGCTGTCAATATTTCGTTTTACGATTTCTTTATTTTTATACAATGTAATTTTTCCAACCCCAGAACCTACATAACCAAAATCGGCATCAGCCATTTCACCGGGTCCGTTTACGATGCAACCCATGATGGCAATTTTTACACCTTTTAAATGATTGGTTACTGCTCTAATTTTTGCCGTGGTTTCTTGTAAATCAAACAGTGTTCTTCCACAACTTGGACAAGAAATATATTCGGTTTTCGAAATGCGTTTTCTGGTTGCTTGCAAAATACCGAACGAAATTGAATTGAGCGATTTGATTTGAGATTTCAATGTTTCAATAGGTTCATTTTTTACACCAAATTGAAAACCAAAACAAACACCCTGAATTAAATTTTCTAATAATAAACTTCCAGCTTCTACTGAGTAATGTATCAAGGCTTTTTCTAACGATTCACTATTATTGTCAACAATAATTGTAACTGAATTGTAAATTTCTTTTTCAAAAAATTCATAACATAAATTTTGAATGTCTTCAATGGCTTGTGGTCGTGCACTAAACAAACATAAAATGGCCGTTTTATCTTTTTGTAATTGATTGAAAATAGCGGCTCGAACATTTTCAGGATACGCATTTGGATTTGCATCCATCATTACAAAATTTTTGGTTTCATGATGTACATATTGACCTTGCTCAATGTATTGCAAAATGTCAAATAACGGGAAACATTGTTTGTTCATACAATTAGGTTCCCATTGTTTGTAATAGGTCAACACGCCAAGAGTTCCTGGCAATGAAAAAGTGGGTACTTCATTGCAAAAAACATAATCGGCAGCTTGATCGCTGATATTCCATTTATCATCCGCTGCATTGTAACTGTATCCAAAACACTCAAAATCTTGTGGTGTAAGCACTGGAATTTTAGAGGTGTCGGAAATGACTAAATAGGATGACTGATGTCTGATGTCTGATGTCGGTTTTGAGTATTTTTTGGGAGCATCTTCTTGAGATCCGGCATCCGTTCTCTGACATCTCTCAATGATATTTCTACATACAGGCAATTCCATTTCAGGGTCTTCCGTTAATGAAACTCGAATTGTATCGCCAATGCCTTCGCTTAATAAAGTACCAATTCCGATGGCAGACTTTATGCGTCCATCTTCGCCGTCACCTGCTTCTGTAACACCCAAATGCAATGGATAACATTCGTTAAATTCATCTTGCATGTGTTTCACTAAAAGTCTATAAGCCTCAATCATTACTTGAGGGTTGCTGCTTTTCATGCTTAACACAATTTGATGATAATCGTTGTCACGAGCAATGCGTAAAAATTCCATGGCACTTTCTACCATACCAATCGCTGTGTCGCCATAACGACTCATGATTCTGTCGCTCAATGAACCATGATTGGTGCCAATGCGCATAGCGGTTCCATGCTCTTTACAAATCAATACTAAAGGCGTAAAACGTTCTCTAATTCTGTCTATTTCTTCTTGATATTCTTGGTCAGTGTATTCAATTTGTTCAAATTTTTTCTTATCGACATAATTGCCCGGATTTACTCGAACTTTTTCTACAATTCGGGCTGCTATTTCAGCTGCATTGGGTGTAAAATGAATGTCGGCTACCAAAGGCGTAGAATAGCCTCTCTTTTGCAATTCATTTTTGATGAGTAATAAATTGTCGGCTTCTTTTTTAGATGGCGCTGTTATGCGCACTAATTCTGCACCAAACTCAATGCAACGTATGGTTTGATTCACTGTTGCTTCGGTGTCCATTGTATCTGTCGTAGTCATGGTTTGAATACGAACTGGGTTGTTTCCACCAATAATAAGATTGCCAATTTTTACTTCACGTGTTTTGAGTCGTTGCATGTTACAAAAATAAGGGAATAGAACAGAGATTGAAAAGATTTAATGATTTTGCTTTGATTTTAACTTTTTGCTAAAAAAAAGCTTTTCACGCAATCTTCAATGTCATTGTGTAAAAATGAAAATCCTGCTTGTTCAATTTTTAGGCTGCTAACTTTACAGCTTTTCAGCACTTCAATACTCATTTCTCCTAACATTATTTTCAAAACAAATTCGGGCGCATGAGCAGTTAAAAATGTTCGTTTGTATTTTTTTAGTGCTGTAAAAATTTCGTTGATGGCGCAAGGATTTGGAGCAACCGCATTAAAAATACCTGCCTTTTTTTCGTTTGCTAAAAAATAAAAAATTCGTGCCACATCGGTTATGTGTATCCAGCTATAAATTTGTTTTCCAGAGGCAGGAATACCTGCAATACCCATTTGCAATGGTTTTAAAAACTCTTTTAAAGCACCTCCTTCTTTGCCTAAAACAATGCCCACTCTGGCAATTGAAACGATGCAATTTAATTGTTCAAATTTCATGGCTTCCTGTTCCCATTGCTGGCATGTACTCGATAAAAAACTTGCATCACTCTTATCTTCTTCTGTAAATATTTTATCTGCTTCGCCATAAAATCCAATAGCCGATGCCGACACTAAATGATTGGTTTCAATTTGCTTTTTTTCAATGGCATTAAATAAAGTTTGCAAACTATCAATCCGACTGTCAATGATTTCTTTTTTCCGTTCTGCAGTCCAACGTTTATCGGCAACACCCGCACCTGCTAAATTAATAATGGTACAGTTTTTTAATGAAAATGCGGGGTCAATCAATTTCTCTTTAGGATTCCAATAAATGAAATTCTTTTTGGTTTCACACAATATTTTTTGAGTAGATAAAATGAATACTTCGTGTTGATCCTTTTCTAGTAAATTACAAAGTTGTTTGCCAATAAAACCGGAACCACCTGCTATTAAAATTTTCATGATAAAAATTAAGTATTTTTGTGCAAATTACGTTGCGAATGTATTGCATGAAAAAGATATTATTGATAGTACTTATCGTTTTTACGGGCTATGCAAATTTTGCGCAAAAAACAGTCTTGAGTGAGAAAACAGAAATCAATTTCAGAAATGATGATTTTGCTATTATTGGGAAATATAAAAATTTGAATGCGATATATATCAATGCAAATCAAAAAGCAGAAGTTGTATTCTATAACTCGAATATGGAATTTGAAAAAAGGATAGAACTCCCATTCATAAAAAAAGCAAGTGCCAATATACATTTTGTGAGCAGTAAAGATGGTTTATTGGTTTTTTTTGAACAAAAATCAGCGAAAAAAATTAACCTATTCGCTAGTAAATTACAAGAAGACACCACTTTTTCATCACCGATTTCATTGCTAGAAACGACGTCCGCTTTTTTAAAAGAGCGAGCAGAATTTAAATTTGCTCATAGTGAGGACAAACAAAAACATTTAATTTATAATTATTCTGAAAGTAATAATCAGTGGGAGTTACAAGCTGTTGTAGTTGATAAAGAATTGGCTATAGAAACCAATATTTCTCAAACCATTGCACAAGACAATTTTTATTTTTTAAACGAACAGGCAATCAGTAATAATGGAACGATATATCTTACTTCAAGCAATCGAAATCCCAATAAAGGTTCGATGGAAGATTTGAATGTATTAATCGCAACTCAAAGTCAACCTGCCTTTACCATCGTACAAACTAATTTAAACAATCATGCGGTTTCGGATCTACAATTAATAATCGATAATAAAAATAATCAACTTTACGTAAGCGGATTTTTTTCTGATAATAAATTTTCGTCCCCTAAAGGCATATTTTATTTGACTGTAGATGAAAATAAAACGCAAAGCACAGCTCATTTCACAACATTGGCTCTTCAACTTCAAAACGGCATTTCGGATTTTCGAAATTTACAAATGAGAGCCATTTCATTAAAAAAAGAAGGAGGTGTTGAGCTGATTGCTGAAAAATTTTCTCAAATTACCCGAACAATTTCATCTGGACCCGTTCTTACCTTAGGCATGAATACCATGCAAGAAATAACCAGAACGGTTCAAGAATATAATTATGATGAGGTTATTATTTTTAATCTTAAAACAGATGGAACATTAGCTTGGAGCCAAACTTTGTTAAAAGATCAGCAAACTCAGGACGATGGTGGTATTTATTCGTCGTTTGGATTACTAGAAAATAAGTTGGGTAAAGTTTATATTTTTAATGATATGAATACCAAAAATACTCGATTGATGGCTTGTTATGCCAATAACAAAGGAGCTCTTTCAATTAAAGAAATACAAACGACTAAAGAAATAGACGATTGGAATGTTATGCCACGTTCAACCAAGCAAATTTCAGCCAATGAACTTATGTTGCCGTGTGTTTCAAAAAATCAATTGTGTTTTTTGTTGATTGGTTATTAGTTTTTTTATAATTAATTCTTACTAGAATTTCTAAAACTTATCTTTGCTAAATATAAAAAACAAATTTGCTAAATATATTTAAACGAAACGATATTTCTACAGCTATTGTATTGGTTGTAATGAGCTTTATAATGAGGCTAAAATATATTTTACATCCTCCTAAAGTAGAAACGATTGAAGGTTTTCAGGAAGGTTTTTTCTTTCAATGGAAAGGGTTGTATAACTTTTATATTGCACATCCAAGTTTATATATCGGTTTATCAACTATCCTTTTTATAGTATTTGCTGTTTATTTTAATTTTATCATTAACCGAGAGAAAATTTTTGCACGCAAAAGCTTCATTCCTGGTTTTGCAATTATCCTTTACAGCTCTTTTCTGCCAAGTTTTAGCATTTTTTCAACAGTTTTTATTGCAAACGTTTTTATTTTTTTAGCCTTTGCGAATGTTTTAAGTGCTTACAATATATATTCTCCTCAAAAAATATTTTTTAATGCAGGTCTATTTTTAGGGTTCGCTACATTATTTTATTTTCCTAGCATCCTTTTATTTATTTTGTTTATACTGCTCATATTAATGATTAGGTCCTTTAAATGGCAAGAATTTTTAGCGTATATATTTGGTGTTATTACTCCATTTTATATTGGTGCCTTGTATTTGTTTTTAATTGGAAAGTGGCATAATTATACAAAACACCTTTATTTTAGAATGCATTTCCCTACAAAAATCATTGCTACTCCAATTTTTATTACTTTGAGTATTATTACGGTGATTATGTTGGTTTATGGTTTATTTTTAGTGAATCAATTTCAAAATAAAAATACTACAGGAGTGCGTAAAAAGTGGAATTGCATCGGCTTCTACTTTGTATTTGCATCCATTGTAGGTTTGTTTTCTGTGAGGTTTCCATCGCTTACATGGCTAATGGCTGTAACCCCCTTTAGCATTATATTGTCACAATCGTTACAAAACAATAAAGAAAAATTTAATACCTTTACCTTCTATTTTTTATTAATCCTGCTATTTTCCATCCAATGGATTATGCAACTAAAATATATATTATAAAATGAAATTCGGAATAGTAGTTTTCCCAGGATCTAACTGTGATAGAGACATGGAACATGCATTGCGCCACGATTTAGGTCAAGAAGTAATTATGTTATGGCACAAAGACCATGATTTGTCTGCTTTTACAAAAGATGATTGTATTGTTTTACCTGGAGGATTCTCTTATGGTGATTACTTGAGATGTGGAGCGTTGGCTCGTTTTAGCCCTATGATGGAAAGTGTAATTAAGCATGCGCAAAATGGAGGAAAAGTATTGGGAGTTTGTAATGGGTTTCAAATTTTGTGCGAATCAGGATTATTACCAGGTGCTTTATTGATGAATGATAATCAGCAATTTATTTGCAAAAATGTTTTTATTAAAAATGATAATCAAGCATCTGCTATAAATAAAGACATTACACCGCAACCATTAAAAATTCCAATTGCACATGGCGAAGGTCGTTATTTTGCTGATGCCGAAACTTTAGCAAACATTGAAAAAAACAACCAAGTAATTTTTAGATATTGTGATGAAAATGGGGAAGTTGGAAATGCCACACCAAATGGTTCTACTAACCACATTGCTGGTATTTGCAACGAAGGAAGAAACGTTTTTGGTATGATGCCTCATCCAGAAAGAGCCACATCCTCTATTTTAGGAAATGAAGATGGGATGCTTTTGTTTAGAAGCTTGCTGAATAATTAAAAACTAAAAATATGAAAAACCTACTCTTCCTTTTTTTCATGTTATTCAGTTTTGCAGTCAATGCACAACAAACACAAACCCCTGTTATATGGAAGTTTGATGTAAAAAAATCATCAGAAAACACCTATACAATTTATTCAACAGCCATCATTGAAAAAGGATGGCATGTTTTTACTACCGAACCAGGTGGAGATGGCTCCTTAATACCTACCGCCATTACAATTGTAGAGAATAAAAATATAACCATTTCAAAACCATTTTCATTGGAAGGGAAATATATCACCCATGATATGGAATTTGTAGGTAAAGTCAATTATGTTGAAGGAATTGGACAATTTACCATCACCGTAATTTCTAAAACAGCCACTGCTTTGAAAGGTACATTGACGTATCAATGTTGCAACGAAAAAATGTGTTTACCACCTACAGACGTGCCTTTTAATGTAGAATTAAAATAAAAAATTATGATTTTTAAAAAAATAGCAATCTTCTTTTCTTTAGTTTTACTATCCACTTTTGCATTTGCGCAAGGACAAGGACCTAAAAAAGTAACTCTTTCGACCAACACAAAAATACTTTCTGAAACAGAGGCAGTGTTGACCATTACAGCTAAAATTTACAAAGGTTGGCATTTGTATTGTTATAATCCCGGAGGAGATGGTATGTTGATAGCTCCTAAAGTAACTTTTGAAAAAAATCCGAACATTACTTTAGTTGGAAAAACTACAGAAAATGGAAAGAAAATAACAGAAGAAGTAGATGGTGTTGGAACCATATTTTATTTTGAAAATGAGGTAAAGTATATTCAGAAAATTAAATATAAAAAGCTAGATAAAATCAATGCGTCTTTATTTTATCAAACATGTGATCATGAAACGTGTGAAAGAGAAACAACTGAAAAAGTAGTTTTTGATATGGCAATTGCCGAAGGAAGTAAATTGGCAAGTAAGGAAGACTCGATAAAAAAAGTAGATACCGTTGCAGTTGCAACTGTTGCTCCAGTAGATACCACAACAAAAAATACGAATGAAAACGCTGATACTACAGCTATTGCAGAAATAAATACTGCTGGAAAAACTACCACAGTATATGGTGATTATGGAACACCAGTGGGTGATTGTGGTGAAATTCAAAAAGAAGAGCTATCCATGTGGACTGCCTTTTTATATGGATTATTAGGTGGATTGGCTGCCTTATTTTTCCCATGTACGTTGCCTATGATTCCTATGACGATAAGCTTTTTCTTAAAAGGTTCTGGAGATAAAAAGAAAGGAGTTCAACGTGGAATCATGTATGGTTTCTTTATATTTTTAGTTTATTTTTTATTGAGTTTGCCATTTTTATTTTTAGGATGGGGTGGAAATGCTTTGAATTCATTCTCGACAAATGTATGGGTGAATTTAGTGTTCTTTGTCATCTTTATCATCTTTGCATTTTCATTATTTGGATACTATGATATTAGTTTACCATCTTCGGTTTCAAGCAAAATAGATGCTAAAAGTAGCATCAGCAGTGCTGGTGGAATTTTCTTTATGGCATTGACATTGGCAATTGTGTCTTTCTCTTGCACGGGTCCCATTTTAGGATTGGTATTAGGAAACATTAGCAATTCAAAATTAATTACACCGGCCATGTCTGGTTTTGGAATCGGTTTAGGGGTTCCATTTGCATTGTTTGCTATGTTCCCTAAT
>CANHJA010000045.1 GCA_947460795.1 Bacteroidota bacterium
CCTGCTGCATTTACAGGATTGGCCGCTGATTGTGAAATCCAATTTTGTTTAGCACAACAAGATCCTGCTGGTTTGGCCACAACAGGGATTGTACGTAAAAGTACTACCACCACTTCATTTTCAACAAACGACGGCGTAAAATATACAGCACAAGGGGGAGATAACATTTGGGATAGAAACAAATATTTAAACATTTGGGTTTGTAACTTAAGCGGAGGGGTTTTAGGATATGCTCAATTTCCAGGAGGTGCCGCTGCTACAGATGGCGTTGTAATTACATACACTGCTTTGGGTACAATAGGCACTGCTGCTTCACCTTATAATAAAGGTAGAACGGCTACTCATGAGGTTGGACACTGGCTAAATTTATATCATATTTGGGGCGATGATGGAACTGCATGTACGGGAGATGATTTAGTTTCCGACACGCCTAATCAAGCAGATGAAAACTATGGTTGTCCTACATTCCCACAAATTTCCTGTTCAAATGGACCCAATGGTGATTTGTTTATGAATTATATGGATTACACAAATGATGCTTGTATGTATATGTTTACAACTGGCCAAAAAACACGACTAAGCGCACTATTTGCTGCTGGTGGATCCAGAGCTTCTTTAGCCACATCAAATGGATGTAATGCGCCAAGCGTTGCAACTTGTGGAAATCCAACAGGATTAACATCCTCTTCAATTACTACAACTGGTGCCACAATTAGCTGGACAGCTGTTTCAGGAGCAACCAGCTATAATGTTCAATATAAATTAAGCAGTGCCACTACTTGGACAACATTAACTGCTTCTACAACTTCATCAACGCTAACTGGATTAACTGCAGGCTCTACCTATAACTTCCAAATTCAAGCAGTTTGTGCTAGTGGAACAAGTGCCTATGTAGCCGCTACGTTTACTACTGCTTCTGCGGCTGCTTGTGGAAATCCAACTGGGTTAACAGCTACTTCAATAACTACAACAGGTGCAACATTGGGCTGGACAGCTGTTTCAGGAGCAACCAGCTATAATGTTCAGTACAAATTAAGTACTGCAACTACTTGGACAACAACTACCTCTATAACTAATTCAAAAGCTATTACAGGTTTAACTGCAGGGTCAACATACAATTTCCAAATTCAAGCAGTTTGTGCTAGTGGAACAAGTGCCTTTGTGGCCTCTACATTTACTACGAGTGCTGGTGTTGTAAGTTGTACAAATAATTATGAATCAAACAACACAAGAACTACTGCTACCTCAATTGCTATTAACACCAATATTAAATCAATGCTTGGTACAAGTACAGACAAAGATTATTTCAAAATTGTAACAACAACCGCTGCACCAAAATTAAAAGTTACATTAAGTACATTGCCTTTTGATTATGATGTAAAATTGTATAACGCAAACGGTACTTTATTATCAACTGCAGCAGCAAGTGGAACTACAACTGAAACTATTAAATACAATACTGCAACAACTGGGGCTACTTATTTCATTCATGTGTATGGTTATAACGGATCATTTAGTGCTAGTAACTGTTACACTTTAAATGCCAGTACAAGTGCTACAACATGGAAAATGGAAGAAGAAAGTAGTCTATTAACAACAAAACCGGCTTTCAATATTTATCCAAATCCGGCATCCGATAACGTTACAATTTCATATTTTGAAGAAGCGAATGTTGCTGTTGTTGCTACTATATACACGTCACTTGGTCAAAAAGTAAGTACTCAAAAAGTAACCACAATTGAAGGGGAAAACAAAATGACATTTGATGTAAATAATCTTTCTAAAGGAATGTATATTTTAGAAATGATTTCGAATGGCGAACGTACAGTTCAAAAATTCACAATACAAAAATAGTTAATCCAATTTTATTCTTTTGAAAGCGACTTCAGCAATGGAGTCGCTTTTTTTTATTTAGGAACCAAATTATAAAAACCTAAAATCCAGCATCCGACATCCGCCAACTCTCTTTATATTTGCAGCATGTCTGATTTACACATTTATAATTCACTTACAAGAAAGAAAGAAAAGTTTGAACCAATAAATGCACCTCATGTAGGATTATATGTTTGTGGTCCTACAGTTTATAGTGATGCCCATATTGGTAATGTAAGAACATTTACATCCTTCGATATGATCTATCGTTACCTAACTTTTTGTGGGTATAAAGTTCGTTATGTAAGGAATATAACGGATGCCGGACATCTAACAAATGACAGAGGAGAAGGAGTGAATAGAATGGAGTCTCAAGCTAAGTTAGAAAGCTTAGAGCCTATGGAAATTGTACAAAAATATACCGTTGGTTTTCATCATGTGATGGAAATGTTCAACGCACATCCTCCAACAATAGAACCAACGGCAACTGGTCATTTAATAGAACAAATTGAAATGATTGAAGTGCTAATCAATAAAGGATTTGCCTATGAAGTAAATGGAAATGTATATTTTGATGTAAAAAAATACAATGAAACGTATAATTACGGTGCATTATCGGGTAGAAATATTGATGAATTAATTGCTGGCTATCGAGACTTAGACGGCCAAGATGAAAAACAAAATTCTATTGATTTCGCCCTTTGGAAAAAAGCAAGTCCTGAGCATATTATGCAATGGAAATCACCTTGGGGCATGGGTTTCCCAGGTTGGCACTTAGAATGTTCTGCTATGAGTACCAAATATTTAGGAAAAGATTTTGATATTCATGGTGGTGGAATGGACTTGAAATTTCCTCATCACGAATGTGAAATTGCTCAAAATAATGGCTATTGTGGACATGGTGGCGCAAAATACTGGATGCATACCAACATGCTCAATTTTAATGGTCAAAAAATGAGTAAGTCATTTGGTAATTCTATCCTTCCGATGGAATTCGTAACAGGAAATCATCCACTTTTAGATAAAGGGTATTCACCTTCAGTGGTTCGCTTTTTGTTTTTACAAACACATTATTCTTCCGAATTAGATATCAATATTAAAGGTTTACAAGATGCAGAAAAAGGGCTGAAGAAGTTAATGGAAGCACTTGCTTTAATTACGAATTTTGAATTACGAATTACAAATGATAATTCAGAAAACCAAAAACTGTCTTCTGACATCCAGCATCTGACAAGTTCTTGTAAAGAATTTATGGATGATGATTTTAATACAGCTCGTGTAATCGCTAATTTATTTGAAATAGCAACGATTATTAATTCAATAAAAGGTGGTCAAATAAAAAAAGAAGAAATTAGTAATGAAACAATCGCATTAATGCAAAAAACCTTGAGTGATTATTTATTTGATGTTTTTGGGCTAAAACCTGTAGAAGAAAATACACCTTCTAAAATGGATGATGTGATGAATGTATTAATTGACATTCGAAAAGAAGCTAAAGTGAAAAAAGATTTTAGCACGAGCGATGCCATTCGTAATAAATTACAAGAAGCAGGCATTCAATTAAAAGACGAAAAAGATGGAAGTGTAAGTTGGAGTATTTAAAAAGAAAGTACGTACAAATACCTATTTAATTTACGTTTTTCAAGTCATCAAACAACAATTCGGTTATTTAAAATATATAATGTAGAACTTTTAAAACAAGGATTTAAAAGAATCACTGATAAGGTTTAAATTTGCGAAATTATTTTTAAAAATTAAAAAAATCCTCTGCGTTCTATAGTTCTCAGCGGTAAATAAAAACAATGAGTTTCAGAATCGAAAAAGACACGATGGGTGAGGTTTCAGTACCAATGAATGCCATCTATGGAGCACAAACACAACGCTCTATCGACAATTTTAAAATTGCACAAGACATCAACAAAATGCCAAAAGAAATTATTCAGGCATTTGCGTATTTGAAAAAAGCAGCAGCCATCACCAACATGGAGGCAAAAGTATTGTCGAAAGAAAAATGCGAATTAATAGGCAAAGTATGTGATGAAATTTTAGAAGGAAAACATGCTGATGCTTTTCCATTAGTGGTATGGCAAACAGGAAGTGGAACACAAAGCAATATGAATGTAAATGAAGTAGTTGCTTATCGTGGTCATGTGTTGATGGGAGGCAAATTAAAAGACAAAGAAAAGTTTTTACACCCCAATGATGACGTAAATAAAAGCCAAAGTAGCAATGATACATTTCCAACAGCAATGCACATAGCTGCTTATAAAATGTTGATGGAAACAACTATACCTGGCATCACAAAACTTCGAAATACATTAGATAAAAAATCGAAGAAATATATGCATGTGGTAAAAATAGGACGTACCCATTTCATGGATGCTACCCCATTAACAGTTGGTCAAGAATTTAGTGGATATGTATCTCAATTAGATCATGGTTTAAAAGCAATCAAAAATTCATTGGCGCATTTGAGTGAATTAGCATTGGGTGGAACTGCCGTTGGAACCGGAATTAATACACCCAAAAATTATGCGAAAAATGTAGCGAAACACATTGCGAAATTGACAAAACTTCCTTTCGTAACAGCAGAAAATAAATTTGAATCATTGGCAGCGCACGATGCGATTGTGGAAGCGCACGGCGCATTGAAGACAGTTGCTGTTTCATTAATGAAAATTGCCAATGACATTCGCATGTTGTCATCAGGACCACGTTCTGGTATCGGTGAAATTTTTATACCAGATAATGAGCCGGGAAGTTCTATCATGCCAGGAAAAGTAAATCCAACACAATGTGAAGCATTAACTATGATAGCAGCACAAGTTATGGGTAACGATGTGGCAATCTCCGTTGGAGGAAGTATGGGTCATTTTGAATTGAATGTTTTTAAACCTATGATGATTTATAACTTTTTACACAGTGCTCGTTTGATTGGTGAAGGTTGTGTTTCATTTAATGATAAATGTGCTGTTGGTTTAGAACCAATAAAAGCTAATATTAAAAAACATTTAGATAATTCATTGATGTTGGTAACTGCATTAAACACAAAAATTGGTTATTATAAATCAGCAGAAATTGCTCAAAAAGCCCATAAAGAAGGAACTACATTAAAAGAAATGGCAGTGAAATTAGGTTATGTAACAGACAAAGAATTTGATGCATGGGTGAAACCTGAAGACATGTGTGGAATGTAATCTTAGTTGAAGAATTAGATATTAGAAATGGAATGCAGTAATGTGTTCCATTTTTTTTATTTTTGAATTATGATTAGAAAAGGGAATATCGACGATGCACATCTTTTACATACAATAGGGGTTCAAACGTTTGACGATACATTTGGTGGAACCTGCACCAAAGAAGACATGCAATTTGTTTTACATAAATTTTTTAATTTGGAACAATGCAAAGTCGACTTGCAAGATGAAAATGACAATTTCTTTTTTTTGGAAGAAGATGGCATTGCCAAAGGTTATATTCGGATCAACGAAATTCATGATTACCCCTTTGAAGAATTAAAACCATTTAAATGCATAGAACTCGTTCGATTATATGTTTTAAAAGAATATCATGGTACCCATGTAGCCAATGATTTGATGCAATTTGCATTTAATTTTGCCAAAGAAAGAAACTATGAAAAAATGTATTTAAGTGTGTGGGAATATAACTTTAGGGCCCGAGGTTTTTATGAAAAAATAGGCTTTGTGAATACTGGTAAAGAGAATGATTTTCCTCTAGGAACAACTCCTCAAACGGATTTTTGGTTTGTGAAGGAATTAATATAGGATCATTTTAAACTAAAATTAGTAGAATCAACAGAATATTTTTATGGATAGTAAATAAGATTTAACTTTAATTACTTTTCAGAGTCTATGCTTTTGAAAAAATAATATAATATGAAAAAATACATTCTACTGGTTGGTTTTGCTTTCGCTGGCCAATATTCTCAAGCACAAACATTAAAAAATATATTAAAAAGTGCAGATAAAGTTTTAAACAACAACTCTTCTGGCCAACAAAACCAAGGAACTATTTTAGGTGGCTTAGGATCGAATGTATCCAATACAGAAGTAGTAAGTGGATTAAGAGAAGCTTTAAAAATTAGCGCACAAAACTCTTCCAAAAAGTTAAATGTTATCAATGGCTTTTTTGGCAATCAATTAATTAAAATTGTAATGCCTAATGAAGTTTCTAAAATTGAAGCCACATTGCGTCAATTTGGTTTCAACAAGCAATGTGATCAATTAATTTTAAGTTTAAACAGAGCTGCTGAAGACGCTTCTGGCAAAGCCGTACCAATATTTATCAATGCAATCACAAACATGAATATCAATGATGGATTAGCTATTTTACGAGGTGGGAATAATGCTGCAACCAACTTTTTAAAACAAGCCACAACAACAGCATTAACGCAAGCTTTTAGACCTGTAATTGAAAAATCACTCGCGAAAGTAAATGCACCTGCTTTGTGGAATTCTGTTTTTGCAACCTATAATAAATTGCCTATTTCTCGTCAAAAAGTAAATACCGATTTAACAGGTTATGTAACGGAAAGAGCTTTGGCTGGATTGTTTACAACGGTTGCACAAGAAGAAGCAAATATTCGATCAAATCCTGCTGCACAAGTAACAGGTTTGTTAAAAAAAGTATTTGGTAGCTAAATTTAAAATAATATTTCTTTGAAAATCCGTTTCTATTGAAACGGATTTTTTTGTAAAACAAAGTTTTTTTATATGAACTAAAAAAGGCTATCTCAGTGAGATAGCCTTTTACTTTATGTTTTGAAATCAATTATTTAATGATTGATTTGATCACTTTTTCATTCAATTTTACAGGATATTTTGCTTCTAAATCAGCTATCCATTTTTTTTCTAAATACTCTTGGTACTCAGAAATAACATAACCACGAGCTTCACTCAATGTTTTTTGAGATGGTTCATCATCTACTTCATCTACTTTTAGTATTGTATAAGTACCTTCCTCATTTTTATAATAAGGACAATATTTACCAGCAATCATCGTTAAGCTAACAGGAAATCGAGTTTTTTCATACTTTCCATTTTCAGCCACTAATTTATTTGGAGCACCTGCTTCACTTACCGCTTTTAAAACATCATCAGAAGTTTTATTTTTCGGGTTATTTAATTGCTTCTCCAAAAGAATTGCCGTTGCTTCGTCGTTGGCTTTATAAATAGTTCCTTTTACAGATGATCCCCATTGATAGTTCGATTTATTATTTGCATAAAATTCGTTTAAGCCTGTTGTATCCATAGACGCTCTAGACCAAACTGATTTGTCAGTTAATTCAAATAACATAATGCCATCTCTATATTCTGTCAATAAATTTCTATAGTCTTCATTGTCATCAACCAATCTGTTTTCTTGAAAATCATTCAACGCTTTTTCAGCATAGGTTTTATATAAAGAGCGTAAAGTAGACTCTTTTTTACCATACATTCTAGCTTTTGTAAACGCTTCTAAATAGTTTGCAAAATCTGCTTGTGTAAATTCTACATTCGTCATTGTAAACAATGGCTTTTTATAGTCTGCATAAGTATTTGCATTGTAAGTACCATTCATTAATGTAGAGTCACTGATAGCAGCAATTATTTCGTTTAGAGCAACCGGATATTCTTTAAAATTTAATTTAGCTTTTACTTTTTCTGTATATTCTAAACGAGCAATATCAGTTCTGCTGTCTTTTTCAATTCTTTTTCCTAAATCTGTTTTTACAGAATCAAATGGCTTTAAAGGCGTTTTGCTAATTAATTTGACGATATGATAACCATATTCTGTTTTTATGGGTTGTGAAATATCGCCTGCTTTTTTTAAGCTAAATGCAGCATCTTCAAATACTGGCAACATTTGACCTACTCCAAAAGTTGGCAATATGCCTTTAGAATTCAATGAAAATTTATCGTCAGAATATTTTTCTACCATGGTTTCGAATGATTCTCCATTTTTTAGCATCGTGTACACAGAGTCAATTCTTGCTTTTCCCATTTTGTCCCCTGCTTCTCCAGCACTTTTTTTCACATTCACTAAAATTTGAGCTACTTGAATTTCACCTCTTCCAGCTCTTTCTTCTAGTTTTTTGATAATGTGATAACCATAAATCGTTTTGAATGGTTTTGAAACATCTCCAATTGGTGTATTGTAAGCTACATTTTCAAAAGGATACACGATTTGTAATGGCGTTATAAAGCCTAAATCTCCACCATTTAATCCCGATTGTTTATCTTCACTGAACGTTTTTGCGATCACAGAAAAATCAGCTTTATCAAGTGTAATTGCGTTGTAAAGGCTATCAATTTTTTTAAAAGCACTTAAGGTATCGTCATTATTACGAGGAGTTGATATCAATATATGTGCAACTCTTACATCTTTTTTAGAGCGATCATATGCTTCTTTAACCAACTTGTTTTTCATTTCAGCGTCTGTCAAATAAGTCTTTGCCAATTGTTTTTTGTACGTACTTAATTCCGATTCAATATTTGATAACGTATCTATTTTTAAAGCATTTGCTTCCGCTACTTTCATTTTAAAACGGCTGTACAACGTTAAATATTCTCGCACCGCTTTTTCACTAAAATCGGGTTGTTGATTGTTAATGTTTTTGGTATACATTCTCAAAAACTCTTTTTTAGTTACTGTATTGCCTCCATAGGTAAATAATACATCCTCCTTTTTTTGAGCATTTATAGTAAATGAAGTGATTAAAGCTAAAAGTAACAGATTTAAACTAAGAATATTTTTCATAATAAATTTTACGACTTTATTTTAATGTTTGAGATTGCGAATTTACTTCTTTTATTTATTTGTTTTTTTCTTTTTTTCTAACCATTCAATGAGCCCTAAAACGTTGGTATGATCAATTCGTTTACCACGAATTACTTTATTTTCATCCAACAAATACAATGTTGGCGTGCTATAAACATCATAAAAAGCTCTAAAATTAGACGTGTGATTTGGATCATGTACATGTACCCAACCCTCTCCTAATTTATTGTCTGAAATAAATTTTTTCCATTTATCTGTTTCACCATCTGCTTCAACAGCATATATTTTTACATTGTATTTTTTTAATACGGCTTTGTACAACGAATCAAATATTGGCATTTCTTTTTGACAATGACCACACGTTGGAGACCAGAATATTAAAATTGTATAATTTGCCTTAACGGCAGATAAAGGCAATACATTGATACCAGAAGTATCCATCATTCTTATGTCCATTGCAGGTTGACCAATCATATTGGGCGCAATTTTTCGAGCACGATCTACATATTTTGCTAATTGAGCAGAGTCTGTCCAAGGGGCCAATCCTTTCATATAATAGTTTTCTACCAAGTATACAAAAGCCTCATCCATGCCCATTATTTTGCTGGTTTCTGTCCAACGAGTTAAATACCACAAAGAATATTTAAAGGTTTCCTCCATTCCTTTAGCTTTTTGTAAAATCATATCACATTCTTTTTCTACCGAATCTGGCGTTGGAATGACTAACTTAGACATGTAACTTTCTAATTTAGATTCATATAAAGGAGAATATATTAACCGGTCGTCTCTAAAATCATATTTATCCCAAAAATGACCTTTGTAAAAATTTCTTGGATATAAGGAATCTTTTGTTCCATCTGGATTTGTTGGCAAAACAGTTGGAATTTCAGGTTCACTTACCGCATTAAATAATTTTGCTAAAAATGAAGTGGGTTTTTTAGCAATTATATTTTCTCTATAATCTTGCAATTCTTTTCCTTTTACTTTTAGTTTTTCATATACTGCAGAAGTATCTTTTTTGTTTTTTGCCAATACCAATTGTCCTTCTATTTTTTGATATTCAGCACCATATTTTACCAAGAAACGCTGATAGTCATAAAAATCTACATTTTCTGATGTTCCTTTAAATACAATGCTTTGATAAATATTAGAGCGAGTTGTTTCAAATGAAATGTCGTCTCCATTATTTAAAATAAACTCAACATTTGTGGTTCTATCATAAAATAAAATTGAATAAATACCACCTACTATTTTTTTAGCTGATTTAAATGTTACTTCTCCATTGCTATTTAATTTAGCCGAATCTACACGATACACATTGGATGCTTTGCCAAAATAATTACATAAATAAACCATCGTATCTTTTTGGTCTGTAAATTTTGCTTTTATTGAGTAACCATCTTTTGCAATTACTTGAATGAATGATGCAATTAAAATGAATAATGAAAGAAATATTTTTTTCATGAAAAAGTATTTTTTTTGAATTATGAGGTGTGAAATTACTACATGGAGACGTTTAAAAAAAATCGAAAGTTTAGCATTTCAAAATGATTAACACTTTGTTATAGTTTGCCTTTTTTTTGACTTAAAATTGATGCAATTAATATTGACACCTTAACTTGCAACACTATTACTAATTGTTTTTTATTATGTCGAGAAAGAAAAAATTTGTCATCAATGATTTATTGATTGAGTCGTATGCAGCCGAGGGCAAAACCATTGCACGGCACAACGACAAAGTCATTTTTGTTGAAGGGGCTGTGCCTGGAGATGTTGCCAATGTTTTTGTATACAAAAATAAAAAAGATTGGGCCGAAGCAAGAGTAAACCAAATTACAAAATATTCGGAAAACAGGGTTGAACCTTTTTGTGAGCACTTTGGAATTTGTGGTGGATGCAAATGGCAAATGCTTCCTTACGAATTACAGTTACAATATAAAGACCAACAAGTAAAAGATCAATTGCGCAGAATAGGACATGTAGCAGTGGGTGAATATTTACCTATCAAAGGTTCTGCATTGACAAAGTTGTATAGAAATAAATTAGAGTTTACATTTTCTACCAAGCAATATATTACCAGTCAGGAGTTAAATAATGGCGAATCGTTTGAAAAAAATGTAGTGGGTTTTCATGCACCCAAATTATTTGACAAGGTAATTGATATTGAAAAATGTCATTTACAAAACGAACCTACCAATGCCATTCGCAATTATATTCGAGCATTTGCTTATGAAAATAATATCACTTTTTACGATATCAAAAATCATGTAGGTATGTTACGCACCATGATGATTCGGGTTTCTTCTTTAAATGAAACAATGGTAAATATCGTATTTGGAGAGGATGATCAAACTACTATTTTAAAGGTGATGAATGCTGTAAAAGAAAAGTTTCCGAGCATACATTCGTTAAACTACACCATCAATTTAAAAATGAATGACAGCATTTATGATCAAGAGGTTATTTGTTTTTCTGGTGAAGCATTTATTCACGAAAAATTAGAAGACTTTATTTTTAAGATTAGTCCTAAATCTTTTTTTCAAACCAACCCTACACAAGCCGAAGAGTTATATAAAATTACGCGCGCATTTGCTGATTTAAAAGGCGATGAAATTTTGTATGATTTATATTGTGGCACAGGAAGCATCGGGATATTTTTATCGAAAAATGCAAAAACAATTATAGGCGTAGAAACCATTGAAGATGCCATTGAAGATGCAAAACTGAATGCAAGAAATAATGGACTCGAAAACACTTCGTTTTACGCAGGAGACGTAATCAAGGTTTGCAATGATTCATTTTTTGCAAAACACGGCAAACCTGATGTTGTTGTAATTGATCCTCCTCGTGCGGGTTGTCATGAAAAATTAATTGAAAAATTATTAGAAATAAAAGCTCCTACAGTTGTTTATGTAAGTTGCAATCCAGCCACACAAGCAAGGGATTTACAGTTATTATCGAAAGAATATATCGTTACAAAATCACAGGCGGTGGATATGTTTCCGCATACACACCACGTAGAAAATGTGGTACAATTGAAGTTAGCATCTCTTGTATAAAATTTGAAATAGGATGAGTAATATTAAATTTGAATAAAAGAACATGGAAGATTTTTCAGTCGAAAAAATAAGCAATAAATTTGTTGAGGAAGTAAAGGAAAAGTTTTTAAACCCCTTGCCTGGTTTAGAAGCACAATTAAAAATGGCCCCCGAAATTCGTCGGAAACAAGTGGAAATACCAGATGACGCCCGGGTTGCTGGAGTAATGATATTATTATTTGAAATTGATAAAAAATGGAATACCATTTTAATACGCAGAGCAGAAGATGGGCAAACCCACAGTGGACAAATTAGTTTTCCTGGAGGCAAAAATGAAAAATTTGATGCAGATATTATTGCCACTGCTTGCAGAGAATGTGAAGAAGAAATTGGCGTTAAACGAAATGACATTGAAGTATTAGGCACACTCACTCCCATTTATGTTCCTCCAAGTAATTTTGTAGTGACTGCAACCGTTGGTTTTATA
Source organism: Bacteroidota bacterium (assembly GCA_947460795.1). Taxonomy (GTDB): domain Bacteria; phylum Bacteroidota; class Bacteroidia; order Chitinophagales; family Chitinophagaceae; genus OLB11. The sequence continues at coordinate 12,178 of CANHJA010000045.1, forward strand.
GCCAATGCGCAAAATTTAAAAGCAGATGAAAAAGAAGTACAAGAAATTATTCAAGTTCCTTTGGAGTTTTTATTTCATCCAAAAATAAAAAAAGAACAAGAAGTAAAACCAAGTTTAATGTCACCTACATATCATTTAGATGAAACAATCATTGTGTGGGGGGCAACCGCTATGCTGATTTCAGAGTTAGAGCATTTATTAAATTTACCCAAACCACCAAAAGAAAGAATTCAAATTCGCAAATAAAAATTATAATATATGAACGCAATAATAACAGGGGCTAGCAAAGGAATTGGCAAAGCTATTGCTGAAAAATTAGTGATGCAAAATATCAATATCGCAATTTGTGCAAGAGATGAAAAACAATTGCAAGAGACAAAATCTCAATTAGAGATTTTAAATCCTGCTGTTCGTATTTTTACAATGGTTGCCGATTTAAGCA
>CANHJA010000046.1 GCA_947460795.1 Bacteroidota bacterium
GAAGCAGTATTATTATGTGGACGTCACTGCGCCTGTTCCGCTATCCGGAAAGGCACGAAGCAGTCTAAGTAAACCACGAGGTTACGTCACTGCGGGGTATGAAGCAGTCTTATCAAAAAAGCTTTTGGCTTTTAACTAAATTGCTAAGGAATACCGGAACAAGAAGCTGAACAAAGAGATTGTCCTTGAAGAGTGCGACGCAACTCAGATGCTCAAAGAAAAAGACCTCGACTCCCAAAAAATTACGCCAAATCCCCAAATGCATTTGGGTCAGCTGCTTTCAATTCGTCGGTGCTTGTTTTAGGAATTGCGTTGTCTAAAAATTGTTTTTTAGTTAATAATTTAGTTTCAATTTCTTTCAACTCAGCGCCCGCTTGAATGAGTGAATTTTTACGTTTACGAGAAGCATTTTTGGCAAATCCTAATAGGATGAACAATACGCCAATGATGACTACCAACGCTTTTATTGCGATATTGAATGTTTTTAAATCGCCTTTATTTGAGATTGCCATTTCATAGGCTTTTTGATGCATGATTTCACTCAAAATATGAAAAGGAAATACTGTATGCATGATAAAAACAAATCCAATAGTTGCTATGCCAAGGATGTACAGGAAGTACTCTGAAATAATATATAAAGTGATGCCTATATATTGAGAGGCTTTGTTTTTATATAAATTTTGTACAATTGGGGTCAGTGTTTTCAATATTTCATTGACTTCAGTCAGTTGTTCTGCTGAATTTTGAGGTAATTTGGGTTCTTTTGAAAACAACATGGGATATAATTTTTAAAGAGTGATAACTTTTTTGTTTCTTTGAACAAATTTATTAAACAATATGAAAGTTATCTATTTTTCTTTTTTTACAGCCAGCCTTTTTTTATTTTCTTGTAAAAATGAAAACAACAATTCTTCGAATACAGCTTTAGTTGATATTTTGAATTCACATATTGACACCACTGTCAAAGCAGGGGATGATTTTTTTGAATATACAAATGGTGGTTGGTTAAAAGCCAATCCAATACCAGCCAGTGAATCGGGGTGGGGCATTTTTAATTTAGTGGAAGATGAAAATCAAACCAGAATAAAAACGATCAGTGAAGAAGCTACGAGTGTGCATGCTGCTAAAGGAACGCCTTCTCAACAAATAGGGGATTTCTTTTCGAGTGGTATGGATTCGGTCGCTGTTGAAAAAGATGATGTTGCTGCTTTAAAGAATATTTTTGACCAAATTAATAATTGTAAAAAGACTGCTGATGTCGTAAATACTATCACTTCTTTACAACAAATAGGTGTTTCTCCGATTTTTAGTTTGGGAGTTGGTCAAGACATGAAAATCAGTGATAAAAACAGGGTTTACCTTGGTCAAGGTGGGCTAGGCTTGCCTGATAGAGATTATTATTTCAATACCGATGCGCAAACAACAAAAATTAGAAAAGAGTATCCGTTGCACATTCAACGAATGTTGACCATGCTTTACCAAGATAGCGTAAAAGCAAAAACGCAAAGTGAATCGATTTTAAAATTAGAAACTTCGATTGCCTCTGCTCATAAAAAATTAGAAGAATTAAGAGATCCTTATGCGAATTACAACAAAATGTCAATGGCACAAGTAAATGCATTGGGTTCCAACTTTGCTTTTGAAAATCAATTTAAAACATTGAATCTTATCAGTGATTCAGTAATCGTTGGTCAACCGGTGTTTTTCCAAAAAATGAATGGTTTATTAACTTCAACGAATGTAGAAACCTGGAAAGCCTATTTAACTTGGCATACATTAACTTCATTTGCTTCTTTTGTAAGTTCAAAATATGACAAAGAAAATTTCAATTTTTACTCCGCTTTATTAAGTGGCACGAAAGAACAACGCCCTCGTTGGAAACGGGTTTTAAGCGCTCAAGAAGGTGCTTTGGGCGATGCATTAGGACAATTATTTGTGAAACAATATTTTCCTGAAAAAACAAAAGCTCGTTATGTTGACCTAACCGAAAAAATTGTAGAAAGCTACAGAGAGCATATTCAAAAATTAGATTGGATGAGCGATAGCACGAAAGAGAAAGCCATTGTAAAATTGAATGCCATTACAAAAAAAGTTGGAAATCCATCGAAATGGAAAGATTACTCTGCAATGAATATTACTCGTGCATCTTATTGTAACAACATCATTGAGTCAAATAAATGGCATTTCAATTACGAAGCACAAAAATTAAATAAACCGGTTGATAGAACAGAATGGAGCATGACCCCGCAAACGTATAACGCATATTACAATCCATCAAATAATGAAATTGTATTACCAGCGGCAATTTTTACGGCTCCTGGTTTTAAAGATGAAGACATTGATGATGCAGTGATTTATGGGTATGTTGGTGCTTCAACCATTGGTCATGAATTGACACATGGTTTTGATGATGAAGGTCGTCAGTTTGATGAAAAAGGAAATTTAAAAAATTGGTGGAGCAAAGAAGATGAAGCTAAATTTAAAGTAAAAGCCAATTTATTAGTAGATCAATTTAATAAATACACGGTTTTAGATAGCTTACATCCAAATGGGAATGCTACTTTAGGGGAAAATATTGCTGACCTTGGTGGTATAGTAATTGCTTTAGATGCATTCAAAAAAACAAAACAATATCAAGAAGGAAAATTAATAGCTGGCTTAACGCCATTGCAACGCTATTTTATGGGCTATGCGTATGGTTGGATGCAAACAAGAACGAAAGAGAAATTAGCCTCTCAAATTTTAACAGACGTACATGCACCGATATTTCTTCGGGTAAATGGGCCAATGAGTAATTGTGATGAATGGTACAAAACATTCAATGTAACGGCTCAAAATAAAATGTACAGAGACAGTTTGAGTAGAGTAAGAATTTGGTAGAGCAAAAGGATGCCAGCTATTCGACATTTGGCAAAAAAATAATTTGTAAATAATAATTAATCATTAATCATTGAGAATAATTTTTCTTGGCACTCCTGATTTTGCAGTAGCAACATTAGATGCGATGGTGCAACATAATTTAGATGTGGTTGCTGTGGTTACAGCACCTGATAAACCTGCTGGCCGGGGCATGAAAATGCAACAATCTGCAGTTAAAAAATATGCAGTAGAGCATCATATTCCTGTGCTACAACCAGAAAAATTAAAGAACGAAGAGTTTCTAGAAATACTTAAAAGCTATCAAGCAGATTTGCAAGTAGTAGTTGCGTTTAGAATGTTGCCAGAAGTAGTTTGGAATATGCCTCCATTAGGAACCATTAATGTGCATGCCTCATTATTGCCAAATTATAGAGGTGCAGCGCCAATTAATTGGGCTATTATCAATGGAGAAAATAGCAGTGGCGTTACCACTTTTAAACTCAAACACGAAATAGATACCGGCGATATTTTATTACAAGAAAAAGTAGAAATTGCTGAGACAGACAATGCTGGAATTTTGCATGATAAATTAATGTCAACGGGTGCTCATTTATTAGTCAAAACAATTGATGAACTTCGAAACAATACATTAAAAATAACACCGCAAACAAGCCTTGCTACTACCATCGAACAAGAGTTCAAACATGCACCAAAAATTTTCACTGAAACTTGCAAAATTGATTGGTCAAAATCAACGGCAGAGGTTTATAATTTAATCAGAGGATTGTCTCCTTATCCAGCAGCATTTACCATTGTCAACAACAAAAAAATGAAATTATTTGATGTTGAAAAAACAATTGAAAAGCACACTTTTGAGATAGGAAAAATAGAAACCGATCATAAAAAGTATATTCATTTTTATTGTGCAGATGGATATGTTTCTGTAAAAAAATTACAGCTGGAAGGGAAAACTCAAATGTTGGTAGAAGATTTTTTAAGAGGCAATAAAATATAATCTATAAGTAACTCTATTTATCGTTTATTGAATTCTTTACCAATTATATTTTAATATTATAGAATTGAGAAATGATCTTTGTCTTTTGCAAAAGGGAATTGATTTCGGATTGTTTCAACATCCTGTTTTTGAATGGTGTAATACAAAAAATCTTCGTCGTATTCTTTTGAAACAAGAATTTCTCCGAGAGGATTTATGATGCAACTATCCCCACTGTATTTGATTCCATTGCCATCTTCGCCTACACAATTGCAAGCAATTACTACACATTGGTTTTCAATAGCACGGGCTTGTAACAATGTTTTCCAAGCATGATTTCGACGTTCTGGCCAATTGGCAACATACAATAAAATGTCGTATTCGTTTTCTGTGGTTAACCGACTCCATACTGGAAATCGTAAATCATAACAAATTTGTGTGTTTATTTTTATTCCTTTAACTGAGGTAATTAATCGTTTATTTCCTGCTGAAAAATGTTTGTCTTCTTCGGCATATGAAAATAAATGGTGTTTGTCATACATGCCAAATTCTCCATTGGGCAACATCCAAATTAACCGATTGTAAAATTGTTCATTCTCTTTAATAATGATGCTTCCAGTTAATATAATTCGTTTTTCAGTTGCAATCCGTTTCATCCATTCTACCGTTTGACCATTCATATCTTCAGCCAATTGAGTAGGATTCATGCTGAAACCGGTAGTGAACATTTCTGGCAATACAACTAATTCTGTGCCTGCTTTTATTTGTTCTATTTTTTCTTCAAACATGTTCAAATTGGCTTGATGATTTTCCCAATGCAAACTGCTTTGAATAATACAAACATTTAATGATGACATTTACTTGATATTTAATGATGAAATAGAATTGCGTAATATTAAAAGTAAGAAATTATATTTCCATCTTCAAAAAATTATTGATGTATTCATATTCAAAACCTTTTTGTAACAAATAGTTTTTGATTTTTGTCATTTTTATGAATTTGTTTTTTTCTGATTTTAGTTCGCTCGCTTTCTTCAAACCATGATATTCAATTGCTTGTAAATATTCATTCTCATCAATTTCATTCATTGCCTTTTTAATGCAATATGCTGAAACTTGTTGCAGTTTCAATGCATGCATAATTTTATTTCTTCCCCATTTTTTTATTCTAAATTTTCCTCGAGCAATTGCACAAGCGTAGCGTTCTTCATTTAAAAAATCTTCTTGAATAAGTTCTAAAATATAGCGTTCTAAATCATCTCCATAAATTTCCATCGACAATAATTTTGTGCGCACTTCTTTATGGCTTCTCTCTTGATAGGCGCAATACGATTTTATTTTTTCAAGAATGCTATTGTCCATTATTGTGATTTGTCAGATATCAGATGTCAGTTTTTTTGAAAAATAGTATTGATTAAATGAATTAATTTTCTGAATTTGCCGGAAACTGACAACAGTCATGCGGCAACTTTTTTATACAATTCTCAATTTAGCATAATTCAACATAATTTTTTTCACTCCATTGGGTCCAAAATCGATGTTGGCAATTTTATTAGCAATAGGGCCTTCTAAAGTCAATACATTGCCAAATCCAAATCGTTGATGCTCTACTTTATTGCCAACTTCTAAATTGCTGGTATCAGATTCTACAAAATTGGTAGATGCTTTATGTTCGACTGCAATGGTTTTAGATGGCATTTTTTTCTGTTGAATTTCATTTCGTTGCTCTGAAGATTTATTGAAAATAGTGCGTTGTTTAGGTTTAGATGTTAAGTTCGCATCTACTAAATCTGTGGGCAATTCATCTAAGAAACGGCTTGGGTCATTTTGTACCAAGCTCCCAAATCGATAGCGATTATTTGCATAGCTAATCCATACTTTTTCTTTAGCGCGCGTAACCGCTACATAAAATAATCTTCGTTCTTCTTCCAAATCTTCTCGGTCATACATGCTCATGCTGCTTGGGAATATATTTTCCTCCATACCAACTACAAACACACAAGGAAACTCCAGTCCTTTTGAGGCATGAATAGTCATTAATTTCACTACATCACTGTTTTCTTCATCTTCATTATCAGCGTCCGTTAATAAAGTGATTTGTTGTAAATAGCTTCCTAATGTACGTTCTATTACTTCTCCGTCTTCATCTGGCGTTTCAGTAAATTCTTTGATAGAATTTAAGAGCTCTTGTATATTCTCATATCGGGCCAATCCTTCTACCGTTTTATCTGAATGAAGTTCTTGTACCATACCACTGTATTTGCCCAATTCTGAAGCTACTTCATACGCATTTTTTTTATCTATGATGCCTTGAAAGTTTCTCATCATCACCACAAAATTTTCTATTGCAGATAGGGTAGTGCCTTTAAAACCGTAGAGATTGGCTTGGCAAATAATTTCCCAAAAAGATTTATTTTGCTCTTGGGCTATGAGTGAAATTTTATTGATGGATGTATTGCCAATTCCTCTTGCAGGATAATTAATAATACGTTTGATGGCTTCTTCATCTTGTGTATTTACTAACACTCTTAAATAGGCCACATAATCTTTAATTTCTTTTCGGTGGTAAAAGGAGAGACCACCATAAATTTTATAGGCAATATTTAATCGTCTCAAGGATTCCTCAAATGCACGACTTTGAGCATTGGTTCGATACAAAATAGCAAAATCTTTATTGGGATGATGATAGCGTAATTTATTTTCAATGATCGTATCGGCAACAAATTTTCCTTCATCATTATCGGTAAAGGTGCAAACCAATTTTATTTTATCACCCAATTCTTTATCTGTCCAAAGTTCTTTAGGTATTTGATTGGCATTGTTGGCTATAATTTGATTGGCTGCATTCAAAATGGTTTTAGAGCTTCTGTAGTTTTGTTCCAATTTAATGACTCTTACATCGTCATAATCTTTTTGAAATTGAAAAATATTTTCCATTGTTGCCCCTCGAAAAGAATATATACTTTGGGCGTCGTCACCCACAACACAAATGTTTTCATTTAAAGCCCCCAAAAGTTTGATAATATGATATTGTGCCAAGTTGGTATCTTGATACTCATCAATCATGACATATCTAAATTTATGTTGGTATTTTGCCAATGATTCGGGAAAATTGGATAGTAAAATATACATGTTCACCAATAAATCATCAAAATCCATTGCCCCATTTTTAAAACATCGCTTGCTATATGCTTCAAAAATTTCTCCAATCATGGGTCTGTTAGAGCGAGCATCTTCTTGTTGAATCCCCTTGTCATTTTGGTATTCACGCCAAGTCATTAGGTTATTTTTTGCCGAAGAAATACGACCATAGATGTATGCTACTTTGTAGTGTTTCTCATCTAAATTTTTTTCTTTCAATATTGATTTCAATACACTTTTTGCATCATCTGTATCATAAATGGTAAAGTTGCTGGGATAACCTAATTTTTCAGCATCGCTGCGCAAAATTCTTGAAAAAACAGAGTGAAAAGTACCGATATATAAATTACGCGCTTCATTATTACCCAACATATGTTCTATTCTTTCTTTCATTTCTTTCGCCGCTTTGTTGGTAAATGTCAACGCCAAAATTCTGAAAGAATCAACTCCTAAATTTATTAAATGACCTATTCGAGTTGTTAATACTTTTGTTTTGCCCGAGCCAGCTCCAGCCACTATCATCAAAGGTCCTTCGGTATGTAATACTGCCTCTCGTTGTTGTTCATTCAACGGCACTAAATAATCTTGCATATGGCAAATATAAGGTAGAGTTGCTAGTGGTTTGAAGTAAGTTATTAGATATTTTTGAAGATCGTTGGAAAACGAATTTATTGATTCATAAATTGAGTGCATTCATTTTTATAGATTTATTCGGAATTTATTATTTTCTAAACAACGGTAATTTCAAGATACATTTTGTTTACTTTAAAATTTGCCACTGAAAATTGTGCAACTTTAAAAACTTATAGTTATTTTTAACTTTTAAAATAAAAACATATAACAATGGCATATAATTTATTGAAAGGTAAAAGAGGAATTATTTTTGGAGCTTTAGATGAAAAATCAATGGCATGGCAAATTGCATTAAAATGTCATGAAGAAGGGGCAACATTTACATTAAGCAATGCACCGATTGCATTGAGAATGGGTAAAATAAATGAATTAGCAACAGCTTGTGGAAATGCAACTGTTATTGGCGCTGATGCCACTTCATTGACTGATTTAGAAAATGTGTTTTCACAATCGATGGATGTATTAGGAGGTAAAATTGATTTTGTTTTACACTCAATTGGTATGAGTCCGAATGTGCGTAAAAAAGTATCTTATGATGATACGAACTATGATAATTTCTTGAAAACGATTGATATTTCTGCCTTGTCTTTTCACAAGGTCATGCAAACAGCTATGAAATTAGATGCATTAAATGAGTGGGCTTCGGTTGTTGGATTGTCATATATTGCTGCTCAACGTGCTTTTCCTGGATACAATGATATGTCGGATGCTAAAGCATTATTAGAAAGCATTGCACGTACATTTGGTTATCAATATGGATTTAAAAAGAAAGTTCGTGTAAATACAATTTCACAATCACCAACATTAACTACTGCAGGAAGTGGGGTAGAGGGCTTCAATGCATTCTTCCATTATGCAGAAAAAATGTCGCCTTTAGGAAATGCAAATGCAGAAGAATGTGCTAATTATTGTTTGTCATTATTCAGTGATTTAACAAGAAAAGTTACCATGCAAAATTTATTCCATGATGGTGGATTCTCATTCACAGGTGTAAGTGAAGCGGTAATCAGAGATTTTGATATTCAAGAATAAGGATTTGTAATATAAATAATATTAAAAATGAATAATGCGAAAGTGTTATTCATTTTTTTTGCGCTTCATTCATACTATCTAGAGATTAATGAAAGCAGTTATTTAAAAAGATAGATCTATAAAAAAAGTGATGAACAATCATTCATCACTTTTAATAATTTTATAATTTACAATTAATAATTAATCATTCAAAATGGATACTGCTTCCTTGATTCGTTTTACTGCTTCTTTCAATGTATCCAACGAAGTAGCATAAGATATTCTAAAACAATGTGGGTCACCAAACGCATCGCCGGTTACAGTACTTACTTGCGCTTTATCTAATAAATACATACAAAAATCTTCGGCATTTTGAATATTTCCTTTCCCTAAATAATATTCTATATTTGGAAAAACATAAAATGCACCTGGAGGGTTATTTACTTGAAAACCTTTTATTTCACGCAGTGCAGCTACTAAATAATCTCTACGTTCTCTAAACGCATCTTGCATCATTTGAGTAGGTTTCATATCTCCATTTAAGGCTGCTACACCAGCTTTTTGTGTGATTGAGTTTGGCCCAGAGGTTGATTGACTTTGTAGTTTTTCACACGCCGTAATTATTTCTTTCGGTGCAGCCAAAAATCCTAATCGCCAACCTGTCATGGCAAATCCTTTTGAGAAACCATTCACAATTAAAACCCTATTTTTCAATTCAGAAAACTGTGCAATGCTTTCATGTTTACCTACAAAATTAATGTGTTCATAAATTTCATCCGATAAGATAAATATGTTTGGATATTTTATAAATACATCTGCCAATCCTTTTAATTCTTCTTTAGAATAAACTGCACCTGTAGGATTACATGGCGATGAAAACATAAATAATTTTGTTTTCGGAGTAATCGCAGCCTCTAGTTGTTGCGGTGTAATTTTAAATTCATTTTCGAATGAGGCTGAAATTTTTACTACGTTTCCATCTGCTAATTTTACGATGTCTGCATATGTAACCCAAAATGGAGTTGGAATAATTACTTCGTCGCCTTCATTTATAATGCTCATTATTGCATTGTATAAACATTGTTTCGCACCTGTAGAAACCATTACGTTTTCAATGTTAAAATCCAAATTGTTATCCCGTTTAAATTTATCGCAAATAGCTTGACGTAAATCAGGAAAACCAGCAACGGGAGGATATTTGGTAAATCCATCGTTCATGGCAGTAATGGCTGCATCTATAATATGTTGAGGTGTTTTGAAGTCGGGTTCTCCTAAGCTTAAATCAATAATGTCCTTACCTTGAGCTCTCAATTCACGGCTTAATTTTGCCATTTTAATTGTTTGAGGCTCTTCTATTTTTGTAAGACGTTTTGCTAATTCCATAACTTCTATTTTTAATTAGAATACTTTTTATATTATTAATAAAAAGCAAGTTGTAAACTTAAATTTATTTTTTGAAAATATAGGATTAATTTATAGAACTCTGCTTTGTAGAGGGTAGGGAGTCTCGACTATTATTTATCTATCAACGTTATTAAAACTTGCAACAATCCGATTAAGAAACCTAATACAGCGCCAATTATTTCCACAAATTTGAATTCTTTGCTCATAATAGCCATTAAAATTTCTTCCAATTTATCTGAGCTAAAAGCTTGAACCTTTTCGGAAACAATTTTTTCAATATTTACATCTTGTTGAATATTATTGGTCATATTGCCAACCAGAGTTGGAAACATGTTTTCAAATTCTTTCACAATGCCTTTTTTAATACTATCCATTGTATTTCCTGTTATAAACATAGACAATAAAGGAATTTCTTCTTTTAATTTTACATCTATAAATTGATTTACATGCAATTCGATCGTTGGCACAAGTTTTTCTAAAGTTTGAGGGGAATTAATTTTTGATGCGATTTCATCAAAAGAAATGAGTTCTTTAGAAACCAATTGTCCTAATTTTTCGGCAAATTGAGCTTGACGTTTTGGAAAGATACCTTGTATTTTAAATCCTAGAATATTTTTTTCTAATCGAGGATGAAAGAGCATTTTAATAGCAATCCAATTGGTAAACCATCCAATAAAAGCAGATATAAATGGGAGAGTATATAGCATAATGTTATTCTACAGTTGTTTTTTCGTATTCAGAACTTTCTTGTTCAATGTATTTACGTTCGTTTAAAATATATTTATTTCCTTTTGCTAAAAAGTGAACTTTTAGATTTTCGATAGAAATAGGGGCTCCATCAGCTAAATCGGCAATGTTAGAATATCGAATATCATGACCATCAATAATAATAATCATGCCAGAGCCAATGGCTTCCATATAGTTTCCATCAGTAATTAATAAGCCGGTATCTTCTCCTAAACCAATGCCTATGCATGTAGGATTTGCCGCCACAGCTTGTGCCAATCTTCCAAACCGACCTCGTTTATCAAAATGAGAATCAAAAATTACATCACCCATAAAAGCTAAGCCAGTAGTTACTTTTACAGCACCTTTTAAATGAGCATTAGCAGCATTGCCTTCATAAATCATAGTATTGCTCATTGCCATTGCACCTGCGCTGGTTCCTGCTAAAATAAATCCATCTTCATGGATGTATCTATCTTGTAAAATTTTATAAATTTCAGTTCCACCAAAAATGGCAGTTAAACGCATTTGATTTCCGCCACTCATCATCACACAATCAGCCTCTTGAATTCGTTGTATATATTCTTTATTTAAAGCGTCTTCTCGATTACGAATATGAATAAGATCTACGTTTGTACAATTTAATTTATTGAATGCATCTAAATAATTTTCTCCAACTTCTAAAGGAATCATAGATGCTGTTGTAATTACCTCAATTTTGCTATTTACACCATGTTTTGTTTCATTTACGATTCTTCTTAATATTCCTTGTTCAAAAAAATTTAAATTATTTCGTTGAATAAATCCAGTTTCTAAGTCGGTTCCTTTATCTTCAGCTCCTCCAATTGGAATTAATTTGCCTTTAGGTATTATCATTCTGTTAAATAAATAGGTTACAAATATAATCTAACTTTTTGTTCAGATTCTCAATGTGAGAAAGTCGTGTAGAAGTATGATTTTTCTATTACTTATCCATGGAATTCTAATTACTCTCAATTTAATTACTTATTTCCCATAATTAATATTATGTTAAGTAAAAGAATGTTAGTAAACGACTATAGAGATTATATCTTATGAGAAATAAATATTACTACCTTTGTAAAAATTATATAAATGGACATTATCGTACTCTTTTTTTTGTGTAAATACATCTATAAAAAAGCGGTGAAAAAAGGGTTACCTCCTATTAATTGGATACTTTATTTTATTTCTTTATGGTTTTTAGGCTTTTTTATTGGAATAAATATTGCATCCCTATTTTATGTAATTGACAAAAAAAATATCCTATCAATAACACCATTTGCTTTAATTGCATATCCAATCTCTTTTGCGGGTTTTCATATCATTAAAAGCATTTTAGATAAGAAGCCCGATGCTGACAATCAGAATTCTGCATTAGAAAAAAATAATTAAAAAAATAAACTGTATACATGAACTTTATATTATTTGATGACGATAGATATCATAATTTTTTACCTTTAACACATACCCGTCCAGTTTCTGAAATGCGTTGTGGCATTTTAACTATTGCACAAAAATGGGAACATCATTTAAAAGCAAAAGGGAGTTATAAAACAGCTCATCATCTTCAAGAAAAATATCCATTTTCTGCAAACGAAGATAATTTGTTCATCAACAGTGGATTATTTCCTTCAAACGAATTGCTAGAGGCTATTTCAAATTTACAGATGGGACAAAAATTGTTTAAAGACAATACCCTGCTTGCTTATCGTTGCAATTTTGACGATGCCAATCAATTTAATATTGAAGAGATTACATCAAACTCTA
>CANHJA010000047.1 GCA_947460795.1 Bacteroidota bacterium
CAAAATAGAGGCATTACAAGCTAGAATAGAGCCATTTCGCCAAGAAATTATTAACCACAAAGTTTATTCGGTAATCAAGGATATTGATGATTTGAAAATTTTCATGCAATATCATGTATATGCAGTTTGGGATTTTATGTCTCTTTTAAAAACTCTTCAAAATAATTTAACATGCACTTCAGTTCCTTGGTTTCCAAAAGGAATAGCAGAAACTCGTTACTTAATAAATGAAATTGTAATCGGAGAGGAGTCTGATGTAGATCTGAATGGAGAAAGAAAAAGTCATTTTGAATTATATCTAGATGCCATGAAACAATCGGGCGCAGAAACTAGCCAAATAGAATTGTTTTTAACAAATTTAAAAAATACAAATGATTTGAAGGCTGCATATACTGCATCAAACTCACCCGTTGAAGCATGTAATTTTGTAGATTTTACATTCAAAATTATTAACAGCAAAAAAGACTATTTGCAATCTGCAATATTTACGTTTGGTAGAGAAGATTTAATTCCTGATATGTTTATTTCGATTGTTAATGATGCAAATAAAAATTTCCCAGACAGCATCTCATATTTTAAATACTATTTAGAAAGACATATTGAGGTTGATGGTGGAGCTCACAGCCAATTGGCTTTACAAATGACTTCGAATTTGTGTGGTTCAAATGAGCAATATTGGCAAGAGGCTGAACAAGCTGTTGTTGAATCATTGCAAAAACGAATTGAACTGTGGGATGCAGTTTATAACAGCATCAATCATAGAAGAGAGACGGCATGATCCATGTAAAATAAATTTTAAAAGGAGAGGAATACTCCGATGAATTTTACTTTAATTCTACAATAGCAAAAATTTCCATTTCTAATATCTTGTTTTTATTGATATGCCCTTTCTATTTGAACAGGCAAAAGAAATTACAAATTCTAAAAAATAATTTTAAACAATGCTGTTTTTTGTAAGTCAATGTGTAATAAGAAAATATTAGGAACATTTGATGACTATCTTATTTTTTCTTATCATTACACAATATATAAAAAACGGAGTTTATGAAACAATATATACAAATAGGATTTGTGCTTGCATTTGGCTTAATGTGTAGTTGTAATGAAGCAAAAATGGCTGTTAAGCAAGGTGATTATAATAGAGCAACACAATTAAGCACCTATAAAGTACAATACAATAAAAAGAAATACAAACAAATTGATTTGTTAGAAAAGTCATTTGCAATAGCGAATAAAAAAGATTTGGAAGATATTGCATTTATAAAAAATCAAAATATACCGGCTAATGTTGAAAAAATATTTAACCTGTATCAAGGTATTCGCAGCAGACAAGAAGCGATCAAGCCTTTGTTGCCAATTTATAATAAAATACAACGACGCAATGCTGTTTTTAATTTTGTAGATGTAGACAAAGAATTAATTAGCAGCAAGGAGGCAACTATGGATTACCTCTATAAGAAAGGGATTTTGCTATTAAATAAATATAATCGATTTGACGCAAGAGAAGCATATGCTATTTTTAAAAAAGTAATTGCTCTCAATCCTGATTATAAAGATGTACAAAATTTAAAAGAACAAGCATATAATGATGGTCAAAATTACGTGTTTGTAAAAATGGTAAATGAGGCTAGGGTAATGTTGCCTGAAGATTTTGAAAGTAAGGTATTGAGTATTACTACAGGTGATTTACAAAATGAATGGACGACCTATGATACTCGAAGAAGAGAACATATTACATACACTCACAGTATTATTATTCGTTTGCAAAATATTGCAGTGAGTCCAGAAAAACAATTTCAAAGAGAATATATTGAAGAGAGAGATGTTGAAGAAAAGGTTTTATCAAAAGATGCTAGCGATAGGGTTGTGAAAGACTCATTGGGTAATGATGTTTATAAAACAGTGACCAAGCATGTGAAGTGTAAAGTGACAGAAGTGGAACAAAATAAAGGAGCGAATGTGAGTGGTTTGGTTGAGTTTTATGATAAAGAAACGAAACAAATACTAAAATCGGTGCCGGTAGAAAGTACTATGTTGTGGCAAAATTTTGCTGCTAAAGCCAATGGGGATTTGCGTGCTTTGAAGGAAGAAACGAAACGTCGTTTGGGAAATAGACCTCAAAATTTTCCAAGTGATTTTTATATTTTAGATGGGGCAAGTGAAAATTTGAAGCCCAAAGTAAAAAATATTATTTATCAATATTTCTTACTGGTACAATAAACTAATTTATTTCAAATCAAGGATAGTGGTTTGATTCGATTTGATTTTAAAATCGATTATTTTTTTACCCATTGATGGCATTGCAGGGTCTATTGGGTATATGGCTTTATAAACACCAGGCTGCATAGCAAATTTTTGCGCAGCTAAATCTCCTTGAATATCCAGAACTAAAAATGTAGCAAACTGATCTCCTAAAACACATTGCAATTCTATTTTTCCTATACGATTGGTATTATCAATTTGTATTGTGCCGGGTTCATCAATGTACAGTAAATATTCTTTAAAAAATTCAATTTCAAAACTTCGTTTAAAGGTTGGTATGGTATTTATTTCTACGTAATAAGTGCCAGGATCGTATTTTAAAATTTCATCACAATTTTGTTGTATCAAAGCGCCAGCAGGGAAGCGTCTTTTTACATTAGCAACATATTCAACGGGTCTTTTTAAATTAGAGCCATACACAAAATGCAAAGTACCCTCTTCAAGTTCTAAAATAATTTTGTTGAGCATTTTTTCTTTTACAGGAAAATTATATACTCTAGCAACATTATACTCTCTAATATAAACATCATAGGTCCCAGCAGTAAAAGGTACAATTTCTGGTTCGCCATTTACAACTTGTCGTCTAAAAGAAGAGATGGGTTGTTTTGTTTTAGAGTCAACAATTTCAATTAATGGTTTTGCTTTTTGATAAAATTTCCCATCAGGGCCTACTAAAAAAACTTGAATGGTTGTACTGTCGCTTTCTTTGGTTTCAATTTTAAATTTCATTTCCCCGCTATTCGGTTTTGGTTGAATAATGGTATCTTTTTTTGCAATAATTTTAGGTGTGTCAAATGTAAATCGAAGGGTCGCTTTTCCTTTAGTTTTAGCTAATTTTTGATTTGGCAAACGGTAAGCGTAAGAGTATCGTTTAGGATAATTAGCAGCCAGTAAAGTTTTTAATGTATCTCTTTTTACTTCTTCCCAATTAAAAGAAAGGATTGCTTTTTTATTTTTCGGGGATGAAATTTTTACTCCTTTCGGTGTTGTTTTTTCAATTGCTAATAATTTAACCGGCGTAGCTTTTAGGCTAGGAAAAACATCGGTAGATCGAATCACTGGTTCTTCCCAATTAAAAGAAAGGGTTGCTTTTTTATTTTTCGGAGTAGATATTTTTACTCCTTTCGGTGTTGTCTTTTCGATTGCTAATAATTTTATCGGCGTAGCTTTTAGGTTATTAAAAACATCGGTAGATCGAATCACAGGTTCTTCCCAATTAAATGCAAGGGTTGCTTTTTTATTTTTCGGAGTAGATATTTTTACTCCTTTCGGTGTTGTCTTTTCGATTGCTAATAATTTTATCGGCGTAGCTTTTAGGTCATTAAAAACATCGGTAGATCGAATCACAGGTTCTTCCCAATTAAAAGCAAGGGTAACCTTGTTTTTTTTTGTAAAAGCTATTTTTTCTCCTTTTGAGTCTATTTTATTAGATTTAGGAAATGTGTAGGGAGCCATTTTTAAGAAAGAAAAGACATTGGTATCTTTTACTAAGGGTTCTTCCCAATTAAATTTTAGAATGGCGGGTTTATTGTTTGTAAACGAAATGGAATTGGCTTTCAATTTCAAAATCGTTCTAGCAATAGATTGGATGCTGCTAATTAATAATGACAATTGAATATTTTGTCTTTGAATTTTCGGGGTATCTAATTTTACAACTGTTTCTTCTATGTTGAACCGTAAAATAGCTTTGTTTGTTTGATGATTTATTTTATTGCCTTGGATTTTTACATTGATTGTTTTAGGCAGCAAATAATTTTTTGTAAATAGATTTAATAAACCAATATCTGTTTTTAACGGGATGACAATACTATCAATTTTTGATGTTTTTTTGAGTGTGTCTTTAATAACAGAAGTGTTCGCAAATTGTGTAACGAGTTTTAATTGTTTAGGCTTTTCAATGATTTTTCGATTTGCATTTACAATCATTTGAATCGCTTCATTAATATCAGCAGCAGTATTTACTTCTATAAAATTGCCTAAACATTCATAGTAATTTTTCAGTTTCTCATTTTTATCTAACCCGATAACATATGGTTTGATACTGATTTTATTTTTCAATAAATTATTAAAAACATTGCAAATGTCACCATTGCAGCTTTCGCCACCATCTGTTATGAAAATAATGCTATAGTCGTAAACAGCAGAATTATTTAATTCATTTTCCGATGCTTGCTGCAAGCTGTAGGCTATTGGAGAAAACCCATAAGGCCTAATGTACTGCAAACGAGTTTTTATTTGCGATACATTTTGATAATTAAAAGGCACTTCCAATTTTGTATCATAGCAATTTTTTTCTTGTGCTGAATATTGTGTGCCATATGCCCTCACGGCAAATTCGACTTCGTTATTAATGGAGTAAATACTGTCAATAATATTCAATAAAATATTAGATGCAACTTGAAATCTTGTATTTGTAGGATTCCAATTATAGGACATGCTTGAAGATGCATCCATTAAAAATAAAATTCTAGTTTTTTTGATAGACGGTTGTGAAATACAAACAAAAGGATTCAAAAAGATGAATCCTAATAACACTATAAAAAAATATTTTATTTTATTGAGCATTTATTATTTAATAATCACCCATGGTTTCTGGTAATTGAGCCAAAGCTTTTGCTAATTGTTCATCATTGGGTGCAATGCCATGCCACTCATGTGTACCAACCATGAAATCAACTCCTTGTCCCATTTCTGTTTTCATTACAATGCAAATCGGCTTGCCATTCCCTAACATAGTTTTTGCTTTTTCAAGGGTGGTTACTATTTCGTCCATGTTATTTCCATCCATTTCCAAAACGGTCCATCCAAATGCTTCAAACTTAACACGAAGGTTTCCTAAATTTAAAACATTATTAGTTGAACCATCAATTTGTTGGCCATTAAAATCAATGCAAGCAATATAATTATCAACTTTGTTGTGGGCTGCAAACATAATAGCTTCCCAATTTTGACCTTCTTGTAATTCTCCATCACCATGTAGAGAAAAAACTGTAGAATGATCGTTGTTCATTTTTTTCGTTAGAGCAGCACCAATAGCCACGCTCATGCCTTGTCCTAAAGAACCACTGGCAATTCTAACGCCAGGTAAATGTTCATGCGTTGCCGGATGTCCTTGTAAACGAGTATTTAATTTTCTGAAAGTAGCTAATTCTGGTACTGGGAAGTAGCCACTTCTTGCTAAAACACTGTAAAATAATGGAGAAATATGTCCATTCGATAAGAAAAATAAATCCTCATTATTCCCATTCATAGAAAAAGAAGGATTGTGGTTCATTATTTTGAAATAAAGCGCCACCAAGTAATCTGCGCATCCTAAAGATCCTCCAGGATGTCCACTTTGAACGCCATGTACCATTCTAACGATATCTCTTCTAACTTGTGATGCTATTTCTTGTAATGTATGCATGATAAATATATATGTTTTAGATACGCAAAGGTAGAAGATTCAGTTCTACTTTGAAAATAAATGAATTTAAATTATGTATTTATGAACAAAAAAAAAGCATTTACTATTTGGTAAATGCTTTTTTTAAATTTCTTTTAGATTTTATTTTTGAATCATCATTCGTTTGACTGATGTTTTTTGATTGATTTCTAATTTTAAAAAGTAAATCCCATTGCTCAGTTGTGAGCAATCTATGGTTTTTTTGTTTTTAAAATAAGATTTTGAAGTATAAATAGCTTGGCCAACTGTATTTAAAATAGTCATTTGAGCATCGCCTTCTTCATTGGACGTAACTGTGATTTCATTTTTTGTCGGATTTGGATAAATAGACAAATATAAATTGCTTAAATCTTCAATTCCTGCAGGAAAATTCCCTACGTCAAATACTTGAATATCATCAACAGCAGCTTCTATTAACGCATTGGTATTGAAGAACGTAGAAAGTGACGTATCGGTAGCTGTAAACATCAATCTCCATTTATTTCCGTAACTAAGATTCGGCAAATAAATTTGTTGTCTCCAAGAAACATCTGGTTGAACTGTTCTTTCTAAATTATACCAGTTAGACCAGCCCGCACCATTGTTATTATAAGAAAACCAAACTCTCCATTTATCTTTTCTTGGTTCTAAACCTTGACTGTTCGTAAACCATCTCCAATAAGAGATTACCGGTTTTGTTAAGCCAGTTAAATCCATTTCTTCTGTTATAAATGAGGTTCTGCCACCATCTACATCATTGGTAGTAGCTGAAGTTTGTGAGCTGCTTGCATTATCAGTTACAGCACATTTTCCTGTACCTGAAGTATGATCTTTACCTGTTTGAACTGTTACGCCACCAATAGCTGAAGAGATGGGGTTGCCCACTTCCCATTTACCTGCTGTCGCATTATCAGAGGCTACGTTACCAATGATAAAACTACTGCTTAATGGATTTTCAAAATCTTGGTTGTAGATTAATTTATTAAAACCTACTAATAAATAATTAGGAATATTTCTTTGCAGTGTAACTACATCAAAATTAGCATTTACAGGACTAGCGCCAGAAAAACTATTGCTTATAATGTCTGAAAATGTATAATAATATTCATAAATTGTTCCTTCTGGAGCCGCCGGAAAAGAAGTGGTGTAATTTGTGCCTGTTTTTGAAAGAACAATTGTGCTTAACGCCGACAACCCTTTTTCTCTGTAAATCATTTTCACATCTCCTAATAAAGCAGGAAAATCTGCAATAACATCTGCATTAATTGGGATTACATTATTTGCATTATGTAATGATGTAGTATTGTTTGTTACTTCAGTTGTGCTCAATAAATAAATACCATGAGTGGCAAATGCTTTAACTATCTCGATAAAATGAGGAGTTCCATTGGTAATGTCATTGTCATTGTCATCATATGTTAGTGCATCGATTAAAATGTCATAATAAACTTGGCCTTCTGTGCCATCAGGGCCTGTAGCCAAACCATATTGAGAATTAGCAAAAATATCAGACATTGTATCCACTGCATTGGAAAGTGGCATATTTAATTCTAAATTTTTAGCAACATCCCACCAAGCACCAGCTATAATTTCGCCATCAGCATGTACTTCTCCTATAATATGAGTTGGGTATACTTTAGGAGCTGTATTGTATTGTCTTATTGAGCTTGATGGTTGGTTGATATAGAAACCAGCTCCAATAATTGGGTTTTTTATAAGACACATAGCCCAAACATCAGAATAACCTTCTCCCATTCCTCCATTGTCAAAACTACCTCCGTTGGCTTGCCAAAAATTACGATTGATCCCATGACCATATTCATGGTAAACAACATCACCTACTTCAGAAAGTGCATTACATCCAGAACTATCTTCATAAAAATTTATAGAAGTCCCATTATAGAATGCATTGCAAGTGCCATCTGTTCTGTTTACTTTAGCTGTTAAAGGATTGTCCATGGTGGTAAACGTAGGATACTTTGTTTTCATGTAATCATGAATTTCATTCGCATGGTAATAGCAATTTACATGTCTTAATGAAGAATTTGCAATATTGGTTGGAAATGTAATACTATCACCATTATTTACGCCTGTAGGTGAATAGGTGGCATTTGTATTCCCATTGCTACCTGTTACCACTTTTACATATTTACCTGCTAGTGAAATGGTTGGGTTTACTGGACTTGTGCCTGAAACATTCACTACACCAGTAGCATCAGAATAATATGTGGTAGCACCCACAACTACTTTTAAATTTTTTAAGGGCATATTAATTGTTGTGCTAAAAGAGTTCAATGGCAAAATGTCTCCAGTAACTTTAAAACCGATGTGGTGAACTTGATTTTGGCGGTATAAAATTTTTCCATCCGTAGCATCTACATAAGTTAAATACATACCAGGTGTAGTTGCATCATCTTTTGTATTTACTGTAACACAATAAGCAGGACGCAATTCATAAACACCTTGTGACGGGAAAGGGAATAATTTCAATTTGTTTTCAATAGTTGAGTTTTCTATTGGAGAATTTATAGCCTTTTCAGCCATTGCAACAGCCTCTTGAGAAGAGATAGATGCATTTAATGTATTGATATTTCTATGTGCGTCAACACTGAATAAAGCAATTTTTAAGTCTTGTGTAAAACGAACAATTACCCTGCTCCATAAAATTTCTTTACCCTCATGGACTTGTTTAAACTCGACATGAATATACTTACCATCATTGCTGTTTCGTGAAAGCACCAATTCATGTAAAGGGATTTCAAAACCTGCTAATTCATTTTGTAAAAATAATTTAGCTTTTGCGACTGCATCATTCCCACCACCAGCAAAAGTAATTGGAGTTCCAAAAGCACGATGTGGCAATTGAGTATATCGATTAAATCGAGCACCCCAGGAAGGATGTTTTAGAAGGAATTGTTTCCAAGCATCTTGTTTAAGAAGGAATGAATAGCTCACTCCATCAATGCTTTCTGTAGCATCATGGAAAGGAGTTATGTTTGGATTGATATCATCTGTATGTGCATGCTCTTGAGCAAACGATGAAATCATAGAGCTAAAAGCAACAAAAAGAAAAATAATTTTTTTCATTTAATAAAAATTAGGAGTTGAAATTACTTCAAGCTATTTATACAAAGAAATAAATACTTTTTATAGGGCAATAATTAAGGTAAAATGAAGGAAAATAAGGTTTAAAAGTGACTTCTGGCAGAAGCGGTTTCAAAATTATCGGAAAATTCGCCTGCTAAAAACTTATAATATCCAGTAATAGCGATCATGCCTGCATTGTCTGTACAATATTGAAAATCAGGGATATAATAATTCCAACGATATTTTTTACCATACTCTTCGATGGCATTTCTTAATCCCGAGTTAGCACTCACGCCGCCAGCAATACAAATGTCTCGAATGCCTGTTTGTTTTGCTGCTTCATTTAATTTTTTCATTAAAATAGAAATAATCGTATGCTGTATACTTGCACATAAATCATTCAAATTTTCTTCAATAAATGCAGGGTTATTCGCTTTTTCTTTTTGCAAAAAATAAAGAATGGATGTTTTTACGCCTGAAAAACTAAAATTGAAATCAGGGATATTGGGTTTCGCAAAAGTAAATGCTTTCGGATTTCCAAGTTTTGCATATTTATCTACCAAAGGTCCACCAGGATAAGGCAATCCCAACATTTTTGCAGCTTTGTCAAAAGCTTCTCCAGCAGCGTCATCTATAGTTTCGCCTAAGATCTCCATTTCTAAAGGAGCGGTGCATTTTACAATTTGAGTGTGTCCCCCTGAAACCGTTAGACACAAAAATGGAAAATTCGGTTTTTTTTCATTAATTAAATTTGCTAAAACGTGTGCTTGCATGTGATTTACAGCAATTGTAGGGATGTGGAGTGCTTGAGCAAATGATTTAGCAAAACTTGAGCCTACTAAAAGGGATCCAATTAAACCGGGTGATTGCGTATAGGCAATGGCAGTCAATTCATTTTTTGAAACTCCACTTTGTTTAAAAGCTTCTTCAATAACAGGCAAAATGTGGCGAATGTGAAGTCTTGAGGCTGATTCTGGCACGACTCCTCCATATTGCTCATGAATAGTTTGGGTATAAACGATATTTGAAAGTATTTTACCATCGACTAAGATACTTGCGCTGGTCTCATCACAAGAACTTTCAATCGCTAATAATTTAACAGAAGGCATAGTGTTTACCAACGAAGAATTTTAGTTTCTGTACGCAATGGCTTAGGAAGGATTTCAGTGTTTTTGTTATATGAAAGCACATTTTCATTAGGGGTATCATACGTATTTAAACGAAGTAATAATTTCACTTTCCCTAAAGAGTTTCTTTTGTAAAAATGATCATACAATGCATCAATTTCACGCTCGTCTACTTGAATGGTTAGTCGCGCTTTATCTGTAATAAAATGAACAACCATGGCATCCCATTCAACACTGTCTATTACGCCTTTTAAAGTTAAGGTGCCATAATATTTTTTTGGATCAAAATCAACAACCTCACAACAAGCATTTCCTTCATATTTTATATAATCTTCATCGATATAACGAAATGTTTTGTAATCGCATGTATAAAACGTTTTTGAATTAAAGTCATATAATCCACATTGAGTTGATTGTCCAGGCAATTCAAAATATGAAAATAAATTGGGGTCAACTACTTTAATCGTGGCCTTTTCATATCCCATTGTGTATACTTCTTGCGCATTTGAAATTCCAAATGCAATTACAGAAATCAGTATTAAAAATATTCTTTTCATATTTATTTCAAAAATTCTAACAAATATAAACATTCAATCGTCATTGTCTTATAGAAATCATTAAAAAATAATAAAAATATATAAATTAACATTTTAAATAAGTAATTTTACTTCTAAATAAATAATATTATGAAAAAAGTAATCCTATTAACTCTTCTATTTGTTGTTTCAATAACTATTTTGAATTCATGTAAAAAGAAAAGTACAGCGTCAACTACCACAACAAATCCTAATTCAAATTTACTGGATATTGATGTGCCATATACTAAGTCAAAAACCATTACAGATGCAATACCAGCATTTGCTGCTTCTCTTCCAGTTGAATTAAAAGATACTTTTGCTACTAAAGTAGACGAAATATTATCATCTTATCCAGGAATTACAAAAAGTAGTATAACTAAAATTACTCCATTGCTAATGAACGCAACCATAGACAATGCTAATTCTCAAACTTTAGATTTTATTGACGATTCTGTAAAAGTATATGTAGATGCTTATAATGGGACTAACCCGCGTTTAGTTGCAACTAAATACGGCATTTTGCCAGGTGCAAAGTCAATTGATTTTACTGTTATTGACTCCGATATAAAAGATTATTTTAACAATGAATACATGCAGTTTTCTTTAAAATTCTTTACTAAGCCGAATCAAGGAATGCAAGCAAATACTACATTTATTACCAATATAAAATTTAAAATAACAGCTCAAAAACCATAAGAATTTTGTTGTCAAATTAATTAAAGCTGTTCTATTTGAACGGCTTTTTTATTTTAGTTTATCATTATCTATACAATTTCTTAATTTTATACGTTATTACGAACGATACGAATCATTGAACATAAAATTTCTTTTACTGTCATTTTTGGGGGCTGCTTTTTTTTTGAAAGCATCGGCACAAGGTATTCAGTTAAGCAATTTAAAATATAAGAAAATAGCGATTGCTAGTGACACAATAAAAATAGACTCGTTGAGTTTAGTTGCACAGGCAGTTTTTGTAAAAAATGTTGATACTACAAATTATTTCATTGATTACATAAAGAGTCAATTAGTTTGGAAGGTGAAGCCCACTTTTGACAGTGTGGAGATAGTATATCGAGTGCTGCCTTTTAGTTTTTTAAAAAAACAGTTTCACAAAGATATACAACGGTTGGAAACAAATTTTTTCATCAATCCTTACTATTATGATGAAAATGAGGCCAATAAAAATCAACCTTTTGTAGATTTTGGCAATGTTGATTATGCAGGCAGTTTTGGTAGAGCGTTGTCGTTCGGCAATAGCCAAGATGTGGTGTTAAATTCACAATTTAATTTGCAATTAGAAGGTGATTTAGGGGATAGTATTAAATTAACAGGTGCCATTACAGACAACACAATTCCTTTTCAGCCAGAAGGGAATACACAGCAAATTCAAGAGTTTGATAGAATTTTTCTTCAACTTTCAAAAAAAAAGGCGCAGTTAATTGCAGGTGATTTTGATATTAAAAAGCCAGCGGGTTATTTTATGAATTTCTATAAACGGGTTCAAGGAGGATATGTTTCTAATGCTTATAAAACTGGCAAATCTGGAGAAAATAAAATTGCGATTGGAGCATCCTTGGCAAAAGGAAAATTTGTAAGGAATGTGTTGGTTTCGTTAGAGGGGAATCAAGGTCCTTATAAATTAACAGGTCCCAATGGGGAACAATTTTTTGTAGTTTTAGCAGGTACCGAAAGAGTTTATATAGATGGAGTTCAATTAACAAGAGGAGAGGAAATGGACTATGTTATTGATTATAATTCTGCTGAAATTACGTTTATGCCAAAACGAATGATTACGAAAGATTTAAGAATAGTGGTTGAATTTGAATTTTCTGATAAAAACTATTTGAATTCTTTATTTTATCTGAATGATGAATGGCAAATCAATAAAAAAATACAAGTTAGATTCAATGCATACTCAAATCA
>CANHJA010000048.1 GCA_947460795.1 Bacteroidota bacterium
AAGACAATGTCGAATTCACCGCTATTTATAAATCTGATTCAATA
The DNA here is from genome assembly GCA_947460795.1 of Bacteroidota bacterium. Taxonomy (GTDB): domain Bacteria; phylum Bacteroidota; class Bacteroidia; order Chitinophagales; family Chitinophagaceae; genus OLB11. The sequence continues at coordinate 45 of CANHJA010000048.1, forward strand.
CAATTTGCTCAGTTTGCTAATGAATTGAAGTCGGTTGAAAAAAGGGCATTAAAAAAGAATAAGCAAGAAAAATTAAACGTAGAAACAATTGAAACTCCGGTTGTAACGGTTGAGACTGTGAAAGCGCCAATTTCTCCCAAAGAAGATATTTTGGCTATGATTAATGAGTTGCCCAACAGAAATATTATTGAAGAAAAAATAGTAAAATCAGAACCAATTACTGCCGCTCCCGAATCCGAGAATTTATCAGATGAAGAAAAAAAGCAGAAAGCATTAATGGTCATGATGAGTTTTGGTGATTGGTTAAATCATTTTAAATCAAAGACAGAAAAAGAACAAATTGAAGAGCAAGAAAAAAGAGCTTTAAAAACAGCTTGGCAAAAAGAAAAATTAACGGCTATCATTGAAGAAGAACAAGATGAAATTCCTGAAATGATATTTAAACAGGCGATGGACTCTATTTCAATGGAAAATGCGCTCATCAGCGAGTCTTTAGCTGAAATTTTAGCCAAACAAGGTAAAACAGATAAAGCGATCGAAATGTATAAAAAATTAAGTTTGCGCAATCCCGAAAAAAATAGTTACTTTGCCGACCGAATAAAAGATTTATTAACAAATAATATTTAAAATATAATTATGACAGCTTTATTTTTCATCTTAATCGTTATCTCTTGTGCTGTTTTAGCGTTTTTTGTTTTAATTCAAAACCCTAAAGGTGGTGGGTTAGCAGGCTCATTAAGTGGGTTAGGAACACAAATGATGGGTGCTAAACAAAGCACGGACATCGTAGAAAAAGGAACTTGGATAACAGCAGCTGCCGTTTTAGCTTTTACATTGGTTTCTTTTATTGTTTCTCCTAAAGTGACTACTAAAGGGGTGCAAAAAACACGTTCTGAAGAAGCAGTAAAAGGGGTTGCTCCAGCTGCAATGCCACAACAACCTCAACAAGCACCAGCAACTGCACCTGCAACTGCAACTGCACCTGCAACTGCGCCAGCTACACAACCAGCACAAACACCTGCTGCTCCTGTAACACCAGCACCATAATCATTTAAATTCTTTATATAAAAGAGGCTATATGCCTCTTTTTTTTATGCATCCTTTTTAGGGGTGTTAATAATATTGTACTCATAAAAACAAGCAATACATTTTTAGCCTATTATTACAAATGCCCATGCTTCATTTGATTTGAAGCACAGGCATCGAAATTTGAATTCAGTATCTCTTTAAATTACAAAATGTACATTTGAATATTGCAAAGCAATAACTCTAAAAATACTTAGCCATTTATTTTTTCTATCACATTCGTTGTAGAATATCCTTCTAAGAATGGAATGATTTCGACTTGACCACCATAGCTTAAAACCTCCTTTGCGCCAACTATGGTTTCTAATGTGTAATCGCCTCCTTTGATTAACACATCGGGTTGAAGTTCATTAATCAAATTTAATGGTGTGTCTTCATCAAATATTATGACAGCATCTATATAAGTATGACTGGCTAAGTTGAATGCACGAGAATATTCATCAACTATAGGTCGATTGCTGCCTTTTAATTTACGAACACTTTCATCGGAGTTTACGGCCACAATTAATTTGTTTCCCAACTCGGCAGCTTCTAGCAAATAAGTATTGTGCCCTCGGTGAATGATATCGAAACATCCATTTGTAAACACTACTTTTTTGGAAAGCATTTTCCATTGGTTTACGATTAGTTTTAATTCACTTAATTTATAAATTTTGTTTTGAATGAATTCTAGTTTATTGTGCATTTTTGTTTCTGTTGTAAATAGGTAAAATAATAAGGGAGGCTGCTCCTCCTAAAATAACAATTAAAGTTGGAATAAGCCAAATTATCCAACTGATTGCAAAGCTAAAGGTTTCATCAACACCATAAAGCTGAACAATTTCTCCTACAATTAAAGGGTAGGCGCCCAATCCTCCTGGTGTGGCTATGATGCCTATGCTGCCAAAGGACAATACTGAAAACCCAGTTTTGAAACCGAGCATTTCTGTTTCATGAATACTTTTAAAGCCAATTACGATCATGCCTAAATACATGCCCCAAATTATCAGTGTGTGAATGATAAACCATTTTTTGTTTTTCATGGTTTTAAAGCTCATGATGCCAGCAACAATATTTTTAAATATGGTTGCCAATTTTGTATAAATGGGATGGTTGATTCCTTTTTTTTGAAAAACTTTAAACAAAATCAGTAATAAAATAACAGCTCCTATTAAAGTGTATTGAAAGGTATGATCTCCGCTCGGGTTCTGGTTTATTTTTGTCCAAAATGATTGCAAATAATTCAAAGAAAAATCAATTTGAATAACAAATGTGATGATGAAAATGATTCCCAAGCAAAGCATATCAAATGCCCGCTCTGCAATGATTGTCCCAATTAATTTATCTGTAGGTAGTTTTTCGTATTTCGATAATAAGCTGCATTTTAATACTTCTCCAAAACGTGGGATGCCCAAGTTGGCAATGTAACCAATCATTACGGCTAAAAAAGTATTTGTTTTACTTGGATACATTTCTAGAGGTTCCATTAAATAGGTCCAACGTACTGCGCGGCTCCAATGACTGATAAAACCCATTAACATTACAGGAAAAAGGAGCATGTAACGAGCATGTTGCATTGCAAATTTTATTTTTTGTATTTGCTCAGCAGTTACATCTTTTACTGAAAACCATATTAAAAAACCACACAAACCAAAAGTAAGTACGTATGTAATTATATTTATGTGTTTTTTATTCATTCAAAAAGAATGCTATTTTAGTTTGTTTTTCTCTGTTGGAAAAATAACAAAAGGTTTAAATTTCTTAGCTTCTTCGAAATCCATCAAAGCATACGAAATAATAATAACCACATCGTCTACCTCAACTTTTCGAGCGGCAGGCCCATTTAAACAGATCGTTCCACTGCCACGTCGGCCTTTAATTACGTATGTTTCTAAACGTTCTCCATTATTAAGATTAACAATTTGTACTTTTTCGTGTTCAATCAAATTAGCAGCGTCCATTAAATTTTGATCAATTGTAACGCTTCCTATATAATTCAAATCTGCTTGTGTAACTCTTACACGATGTATTTTAGATTTTAAAACTTGTATTTGCATGAGACGACAAATATAGAATTAAAAAATTGGTTTATTTTGATTTAGAATATTAAAAAATAGGTAAAGATTTTGTTGGGTTTTATTTTTATTTGGCTACTAGAAAACTCCTTTTTAGTTTTAACCTATGAAACATGCTTTTTATTTATTAATACTATTTGTTGGGCTGAGTTTAAAATTACATGCTCAAAGTACTGCTGATGAAAAAATTATTGCTTTTTCAAAATTATATTCAACCGTTAAATTTTATTATCCAGAGCCTAATTTATCAAATTTTCCTTGGTATGCATTGGCTTGTAAAGGTTATCAGCTAGCCCTCGAAAACGAAAATGACGACGTATTTATTAATAAATCAAAGGCTTTGTTTCAAACAATAGCACCGGGAGTGCAAATAGGTAAAACGAAATTGTTTGATGTGCGCAAAATAACCCCTGCCAATCCGAGAGCGTATCCTACAACCAAGTTTTGGCAACATAAAATTGCTTTGAATGTCAATAAAAAACAAGTATTTGCCACAACCAGTTTAAATTATATTTACCAGCAAAAAAATATTAAATACCAGCTTGTTCAACTTTTTAACCCGAAGCAAAAAGGCATCTTAGGGAAGAAAATAAAAATTTCATTTTGGGCAAAGTGGGAAGGTGCAATCGATACTAATTTGGCCTTTTTTCAAATGATGCCCTACAACAGAAAAACGAAAACATTTTTGGATTATACGATTAAAGTGAATAAAAATGAATGGGCATTATACACCAAAGAAATTGATTATCCGGAAGACATTAGCGTAGACAAATTGAATTTTAACTTCCCTACGACAGGCACTATTTATGTAGATGATTTGCAAATTGAGAAGTTTGAAAATAATCTATGGGAAAAAATAAATTTCAATAATACTGGATTCGAAAATTATACGCCATTAGGCAATTTAATAGGCTGGGAAGATCCTTTTATAGGTGGCACTATCGTGGATAAAAATAACTCAGAGTTCAAAGAAGGAAAATTTTCATTGAAATTATCATCGGTTCAAGATCAAATTTTATATCAACCCAGAGATATTGAAAAACCATTTGAAATAAAGTTAATTGGCGATTATCATGCATTTGTTCCATTGCAAGTTTATGCCAATGATACATCAATTTATCCTAGTGTAAATAAAAATGAGTTGGAACAATTTGCTAAACAACTAAAGACTCAAATAGATAGCAGTGCGACATTGAATCAACAAAGAATAGCCATGGCTCTTGAAATTTGGAGTCAGTTGTACCACGATTATCCTTATCGGGAAAATAATTTTGATGAAAAAAACAATTCCTTTTTATTGCGCTTTTTACATGCGCTAGAAAAGTCAATAACAGATTTTACTCCCAATGACATTTATACAAAATACATATCGTGGTTAAATGATCCACATGCAACCATTGCTTATCGTAGTTTAGTGAAAGAACCACGTAAAAAATTTAGGCTTCCAATAAATTTGGTATTAACACAAAATGAATGCGTTGTTTCAAACATAAAGAAATCAGCCAGCGTTATTGAGCCGGGCGATGTCATTTTAAAAATGAATAATGTTGCGATAGATAGTTTAATTAAAGAATATAATCGATTTTCAATTGCTAAAATAAATCAGCATATAGCGATTTATAAATTACTTGAAATATTTGATGCAGACTCAACGGAAGTGGTTGTTAAACGCAATAATAAAATATTGAAAGAAGTATTTGCCTCAAAAAATCAAAATTTATCGAAAATACCTTCAAGTCAGTCAGCAACAGATTCATTAAACGAAGAAAATGAAGAGCAACAATATAAAAATGATGTAGAGCAAAAATTGAAGACTGGTAAGGTGTTTTATTATCAAGAAAATGCAGTGGGCTCAATGAATAAACCCATGCTAATGAGTGAAGAAAAAGTAGATAGCTTGGTGAAAATATTTAATAATTACCAGTATGTCATTATTGATTTAAGAGGCAAAGCTAATAACACCTTTATTAATTATTTAGATACGCATATTCCCACTATCGATTTAGACAAAAAATTGAATGTAGTTAAAAAAACATTTCAACCCGTTGCTGATTTTAAATATGACACTGTAAGTTATTTGCAACAATCAAAGTCCAAGTTAGTGTTACAGCCCAAAATAGTTTACTTAGTCAATTATAGGACAATGGGAAATGTGGAGTTTAATTTAGTCAGAGCAAAATGTAGCAAATATGGTATATTAATAGGGGAAAATACAGCAGGAGCTTCTGGTATCATAAATAAAATACGCATAAACGACGAGGTAGAGTTTTACTATACAAGTTCTAAAAATATTGGATTGGCAGATTTGCAAAATGGCAATTACCAAAGTGTGGGCTTAAAACCAGATTATATAGTTTATCCTACCAAAGTAGGCATAAAAGAAAATAGAGATGAAGTGCTTGATAAAGCCTTAGAGGTGATTGAAAATTTAAAGTAAGTATTAATTTATTCTGAGGTTGTCAATTAATCGAACGCCATCTAAAAATGCAGCGATTAATACCACCATTTTTTTTGATTCATCAAATTCGGCTAAAATTTCCAAGTTATCGGCATTCGCTAACAAAATATATTCGGTATCAAAACCATTCTTAGTTAGTTTTTGAATCCAATTTTGCTGAGTTTGTTGAAATGAAGTGGTGTTTACATTGTCTTTAATAGAAACTAAGCAGGCATGAATTAAAGGTGCTTTAGCCCTTGCTTCGGCGGATAAGCGAGCATTTCGGGAACTTTTGGCCAATCCATCTTCATCTCTAAGGGTAGGGCAGGTAGTTACTTCAACTTGTAAATTTTGCAAAGCAATCATTCGTTTGATAACCAGGCATTGCTGAAAATCTTTTTCACCCAGATACAATTTATGTGGTTTTACTGCAATTAATAGCTTGTGTACGATTAAGGACACCCCATTAAAATGTCCAGGTCTAAATTTTCCATCTAAAATGGTATCTAAATAGCCAATATCATAAATCGGCATATTTTCCAATCCTGAAGGATACATTTCTTCAACCGACGGTAAAAAAAGGACGTCTGTTTTTGCTGCAACTAATTTTTCAATATCCGCATCAATGGTTACAGGATATTTTTCTAGGTCAGTTAGGCTGTTAAATTGAGTAGGGTTTATAAAAATGCTACAAACTGTAGTCTCATTTTCAGATTTTGATTTTTCAATCAATGAAATATGTCCTTCATGAAGAGCACCCATCGTAGGAACAAAGCCTATAGAAGCCTTTTGGCGCAATAAATTTTGTAATTCGAGGATTCTTTTAACAATGTACATAACAGTCAAATATAGGGCAGTGAAATCAAAATCAACCAATTTAGAGAAAAAAACAGTACATTTGCAATCCGATTGTAAAATCTGTTCAATTAAAATAACACGATGGCTGTAATACAAAAGAAAAAAATTCTTTTCATTTCGCATGAATTTGCTCCTTATAATGAAGAGACTGATTTCGCAAAAATATTGAATATGTTGGCTGTTAAATCAAATGACTCAGGATATGAAGTTCGTGCGATTATGCCTCGTTTTGGTGCTATCAATGAAAGAAGGCATCGTCTTCATGAAGTTGTAAGATTGTCTGGGATTAATATTCAAGTAGATAAAGAAGATCACCCATTAGTAATAAAAGTGGCTTCGTTACCCAATGCTCGTTTGCAAGTATACTTCATGGATAATGAAGATATGTTCAAGCGTAAAACTACTTTTCATGATGAAAATGGGGGAGCTTTTGACGACAATGCAGAAAGAACAATCTTTTTTTGCAAAGGGGCTTTAGAAACCGTTAAGAAATTTGGATGGCCTCCTGATATTATACATGTACATGGTTGGATGAGCGCATTGATTCCAATGTACATCAAATCGCATTATAAAAAAGAACCTGTTTTCGCCAATTCTAAAATAGTATTTTCGGTAACTAAAAATACGATCAAAGAAAAGCTGGGGGAATCCTTTGTTAAACAAATTATTGCGAGTTCTCCACTCAAAGAAAAAGATGTTGAATTATACAAAAATGGAGATAACACCGATATGTTCATAGGTGGAGCAAAATTTGCCGATGCGGCTATTTTGGGAGATTCGGCTATTGATGAAAAAATTATTGCTGCTGTTAAACCTTCGCGTAATAAGAAAGTGTTAAATTTCAATCCAGAATCAGATGATGTAACTGATATTATGGAACTTTATAGTAACTTGGCAGGCAAATAGGGAATTAATATAAATGAGCAATATATTCAAAAAGAAAGGATTCAGTTTATTAGGAATCAATATCATTATTTTAGGGATTGTTTTCATCTCTTCTTGTAAAGAAAATACCATTTTACCTCCAGATTTAGTTCCTCCAATTGACAATATCAATACTTTTTTAGATACAAGCTTAACAGTCATTACGAATAATATTTACCAAGATTCTGTATTGACTGGGGGATTGAATGGGTCTACTCGTATTTCAAATTCCAGTTCATATTATCATGCTTTAGGAGTGATTTCGGATATGAATTTTGGGAAAATGGTTGCTGGTTTTCATACCGAAGTATTGCCGCCTAATAATTTGTTTTCATATAAAGGAACGAGTGTCGATGTCGATTCAATTATATTGGCCATTCCTTACCGTTCTTCATTTGGAGATACGCTCAATGCAATTCCTCAAACGTTTAACGTTTATCGTTCCTTAAAATCTTTTTCAAGAGATTCTGCTCAATTTGAAACAACTAAAGATGACTATGATCCTTCTAAGGTGTTGGCAAGTCAGCAGGTAAATTTCAATACATTCAAAACAGATTCTCCAACAGTAGCAACCGGAAAATTAATTCCACAATTACGATTTAAATTAGCCGATTGGTTTAAAGATAGTTTACAAAAACAAATTGACTTAGGCGCCAATGGAGCAATGGCTACCAATGCAACTTATAATCAATGGTGGAAAGGTTTTTATGTAGCACCAGCAGATTCAAGTATAGGCAATACGATTGGTTATTTTAATACCTATGGTACAAGAATGTATATTTATTACAGATATACCAACACCGGCGGAACACAAGATACTACAAACTCTATTTTTGGTTTCGATGCCAATAACAGCAATCGTTTTTGTCATATTACTAGAAATTATACAGGGTCAAAAGCCTATGATTATATAAACACCAATAATTCAGAAGGAGATTCGATGTTGTTTTTACAAAGTGAACCAGGCATTGCTACTTTATTGCGTTTCCCTAATTTAACAACGATCGGGAATCATATTGTCAATAAAGCCGAGCTAACATTTAATTGTTATTATCCTACCAGCTCAATGACCGATACCATAAAAGCTGGTTTGATCCCAAGATTGCAAGTTTTTCAAGTGGATGAAACAGGGGCAGATAAAATAGCGAGTGATTACGCAACTTTTGGTACCAATTTTGTAGATGGAAAGCGTTACCAAGTGAGTTTTTTAGGAATGACTTTTATACAATATCGATTTGCATTAACAGAAACATTTCAAAAAGCAATTTCGCAAAAAAATACTACCTTTAGTCTTAAGATTATGGGATTAAATGCTGGAACACCTGGTGCTTACCAATCTTTACTAAGAGGAAGTAGTAGTTTGTTTACAACAATGAAACCCAAATTAAACTTAATATATACCAAAATAAAATAATTTTTATGTGTGGAATAGTTGCATATATAGGCTCAAAGAATGCGTACCCAATATTAATTAAAGGGTTGAGAAGATTAGAATACAGAGGTTATGACAGTGCTGGTGTGGCTTTATTAAACGAGGGCAAATTATCGGTTTATAAGAAAGAAGGGAAAGTAGCAGTTTTAGAAGATTATGCGAAAAATTTTGACATTTCTGGTAATATAGGAATTGGACATACTCGATGGGCAACGCATGGTGTACCTTGTGATCGCAATGCACACCCTCATTTGTCAAATTCTCGTCGACTGGCTATTATTCACAATGGAATTATTGAAAATTATGCTTCTTTAAAAGCGGAATTAGAAACAAGGGGTTATGTTTTTGAAAGCGATACCGATACGGAAGTATTATTGAACTTAATTGAAGACATTCAAAAAGAAGAAAAAAGAACAATTGAAGAAGCCGTACGTGTTGCGCTTAATGAAGTAATAGGTGCATATGCAATAGTAGTGATTGATAAAAATGAACCCGATAAAATTGTTGCAGCTCGTAAAGGGAGTCCATTGGTAATTGGTATTGGACAAAACGAATTTTTTGTAGCATCAGATGCTTCGCCTATCATTGAATATACAAATAATGTAGTTTATTTAAACGATGAAGAATTTGCTGTTTTAAATAGAAATGGAAAATTAGATATTAAAACATTAGGCAATTTAGAGAAAACCCCCTACATCCAAAAGCTAGAAATGGATTTGGAAAAAATTGAAAAAGGGGGCTATGAGCATTTCATGTTAAAAGAAATATATGAGCAGCCTCAAGTAATTTTAGATTGCATGAGAGGTCGTATGAATGCAGAGCAAGGTTGGATAAAATTAGGGGGTGTAGATGAATATGCTACTCGAATTAACAATGCAAAACGAATTATTATTACTGCTTGTGGTACCTCGTGGCACAGTGGTTTAATTGGAGAATATTTAATTGAAGAATTAGCTAGAGTACCTGTTGAGGTAGAGTATGCATCAGAGTTTAGATATCGAAACCCAATAATTACTCAAAATGATGTGGTTTTAGCGATTTCACAATCGGGTGAAACGGCTGATACGCTTTCTGCCATTCAAATCGCAAAGGATCGTCAAGCATTAATTTACGGAATTTGCAATGTCATTGGTTCGTCTATTGCACGAGAAGCTCATGCAGGGTCTTATACTCATGCTGGTCCCGAAATTGGAGTTGCGTCTACTAAAGCATTTACGGTACAGGTAACTATTTTAACCTTGATGGCGTTGCAGTTGGCTCAGTCAAAAGGAACCATTTCTCAATCTAGATTGCGTACGATTTTATATGAATTAGAGCAAGTGCCTGAAAAAGTAAAACAAACATTAAAACTCGATGCTAAAATTAAAGGGATAGCGGCTAAATATTTTGAAGCTAAAAACTTTTTGTATTTAGGACGTGGATTGGCTTTCCCAATTGCATTAGAAGGTGCATTGAAACTAAAAGAAATTTCGTACATACATGCAGAAGGATACCCTGCTGCCGAAATGAAACACGGTCCTATTGCATTGATAGATGAAAATATGCCGGTGGTATTTATTGCTACCAACAAAAGTGCACATGAAAAAATAGTATCAAATATTCAAGAAGTAAAAGCAAGAAAAGGAAAAGTAATTGCAGTCATTTTAGAAGGTGATGAAACAATAAAAGGCTTAGCAGACGACTACATTGAAGTGCCAGATACAGACGAATTGTTGTCGCCATTGGTTGCGATCGTTCCATTACAACTACTTTCTTATCATATTGCTTTAATGAGAGGTTGCAACGTTGATCAACCAAGAAATTTAGCAAAAAGTGTAACGGTGGAATAATCAGTTATCATCTCTACAAAAAATTAGAATAAAAAAAACTCGTAACATTTGTTACGAGTTTTTTATTGACGTTTGAATTAGATATTAAATCCTTTGATTCTTGTTGAGCGTTGACTTAAATCTATTTGGGTGAAGCCCAATCTAATGGATTTAGTTATTTACACCTAATACTGCAAACGCTTTGATCGCATCAAAACGATCATAATTTATTTTTCTTAAACTTTTCTCAATGTCTTTGGTGTCAGCCACTGTACACAATTCCAATATTTTATTACATACTTTAATCTGTTGGTCCAGTAATGAAACTTGTTGATTTTTTAACGACAATACTGTATTGATAATTGCATCACTATCATTAAGTATACTGTCTAATTCAGATTTATTAGGAAAGGTGTTTGAAACATATACACTCATTTGATCTTCTCCATTGAAATAGCGGATTGTGTATTTTAAATCCTGCATTTTATTATAGTAATAATTGTTATTTAATAATTTATATGTTTCATATAAGTTAGGTTTTGAAGTCTTTATTAATTCTGGGAAATAAATAGTATTTAAATCTTCTTTTTTCTTATTGATTGCTTTTTCAAACACTGTTATTTTTTCTTCTATATCAAGTTGCTTTTTGTAGTTATAATATTCCTTTTCATTAAGCGCTTCATATATTGTGTCGCCATAGCTATCTTTATTATAATAAATTCTGCGGTCCGTTCCAAAATTTATCTTCGGCACTAAAAAGAAATTGGTAGTATCGTTGGAAGCGTCGGTATGATAATTAATCACTTCAGCAAGATAATAACCCCATCTACTTTTATGAATTTTCTGACTAATATTCATTCGACTTTCTGGGTATATTTTATATAACTTCTTTTTTTCTACTCTTCCATTACTGTCTAATATTAGTACCGTGATAAAATTAAAACTAGTATCCATTTTTTTTTCAGATAGATGACGTTTGCCATTGAAATTAATATATGACATTTCTACATCATTATCATAGTTCGCAGAATATACAGTGTCCCCGTCAGCAGATAATTCAAACCAATGCCCATGTTTATTGCTGTTTTTATAACTGCCGGATATTTCTATTTTACCAGATTCAAAGTACTTTTTATAATCACCACTTGCTTTACTGTAATATTCAGTTAGCTTGTTGTATTGTTCATTCACTCTGCCGTTTGAGAAGTATGATGTAAAGCGAGATGCCTCAGCATTTATAGCGACTTCTTTATTCAGGAGTTTTTGTTTCCCATCTTTGCAAGTGTAGTAATTATGCCAAATTTTCTTTCCATTTTTATACATTGTTTCTTCCATTGGTTTCCCATTGCAAAGTGTAACAGTGCCTAAAAAATCATCCGTTCCATCTCTTTTCCCGCTGTAATCTATACATAAACCATTTTTTTCACCTTTTAAGTAATTGTAATTGCTGTATAAAACACCTTCTCTCGACCAAATTTTATAATTGCCATTAAGAACACCTTGTGCATCTACAAAATAAATTTCTTTTACAATGTTTGAAAATCCCCAATGGGTTGTTACCCTTTTTTGGGCATTTAGAGTATTCGCCAAGAGGATTATTCCAATTAATAAGAATTTAAATGTTTTCATTCTAAATAGTTTATAAATAAGTTCAAATATACTTATTTCTGTATTGTAGTAAAATATATCGAGGTAAATTTAGAAAAGAAATTTGCTTAAAAAGGGAGCAGTTTTTAG
>CANHJA010000049.1 GCA_947460795.1 Bacteroidota bacterium
TAAATATGAAAATAGGTTTATACTTCGGAAGTTTCAATCCAATCCATTTAGGGCACTGCATTATAGCCAATCATGTGCTATATAATTGCGATGTAGAACGAATCTGGTTTGTTGTATCACCCCACAATCCTTTAAAAGAAACAAGTGCTCTTTTGAATGAAAACCATCGTTTGCACCTCGTGCAATTAGCCATCGAAAATGAATCCAAGTTTAAAGCCAGCAATATAGAATTTTCATTACCTCGTCCGTCGTATACAATTGATACACTTTCGTATTTATCTGAAAAATACCCGCAACACGAGTTTTCTATCATTATGGGTGGCGATAGTTTTCAAAATATTACAAAGTGGAAAAATTATGAAACCTTGCTTAAACACTACAAAATAATTGTTTATAACCGACCTGGTTTTAAAATAGATAGATCACTCAGTAAAAACATTGAAGTGGTGAATGCTCCTTTATTAGATATTTCGTCGACCTATATTCGCAACCTTATTAAAGAACGAAAATCAATTCGCTACCTCGTAAGCGACGAAGTAAGGAACGACATTAAAGCCAATGGTTTTTATAAAAAATAGCGCTGGCTGTACATGAAGTGAAATAGGCTGTACAAACTTTTCTGAATCACAGATGATGAGGATTACTCGGATTGCACGTATGAAGTGGATAATGAAAATAATTCCTAAGTTTGATTAATGGAATTGAAATATAAAGACATTACCGAAAAAATAATAGGTGCATCATATGAAGTGCATAATTTTTTAGGCAATGGATTTCAAGAAGTAATTTATCAACGAGCATTGGCTTATGAAATGCGAAAAAAAGGATTAGAATTTGCGAGAGAAATAGAACAACCCATTTTTTACAAAGAATTAGTAGAACCTATAGGTACAAGACGAGCTGATTTTTTAGTAGAAAGTAAAGTTTTAGTAGAATTAAAAGCAATTATAGCATTAGAAGATGTGCATACAGCACAATTATTAAATTATCTTAGAGTCTATAAAATAGAAGTTGGATTATTAATAAATTTTGGAAGTAAGAGTATAACCTTTAAAAGATTAGTGTTATAAACATAGTCACAATAAAATCGGTGTCATCAGCGAAATCCATACAATCTGTGATTCAGATAGATAAAGTATAAACTTAACACTGGTTTTAAAAAAAATGCTGTCTCTAAAGGACAGCATTTTTTGCGTAAGGGATGGCAACGGAAATCCTCTTCCGGTGTTTCATCGGGAGAGATTGGAGAGAACAGCCCGACCCGAAGGGATACGCCCTAAATATTTTCATCACAGAATATATGTCGCTCTCAAAGCGTAAATAATGGCTTATAGTCTTATATTTGCGCACTCGTGTGCCACCTTGTCACTAAAATGACTTTAGCACACAATTTGAAACAATAACTAAAATAAAAATCGAAAAACGATTCACACAATACTTAAAAAGGAACTATGTTAAATTTCATTAATAAATTATTTGGAGGCAGTAAGTCTGAAAAAGATGTAAAAAAAATGGCCCCTGTTATCGATCAAATTAACCAACATTTTAATTCATATCAATCTATCAGCAACGATGAATTAAGAGGGAAGACAAGCGATTTTAGAAATCGAATTAAGGAGTATACCAAAGAAATTGCTGCTAAAATTGAGGCGAAAAAACTAGAGGCTGAAACAACCCTTGATATTCATGTTAAGAATGATATTTTTAAAGAAATAGATGGTTTAATTAAGGATAAAGACAAGCAATTAGAAGAAATTTTATTGCAACTTTTACCCGAAGCTTTTGCTACTGTAAAAGAAGCTTCTCGTCGTTTTTCAACCAATGATACATTGGTAAGTAAAGCAACAGATTTAGATAGAAATTTAGCTGTAAAAAAAGACTATATCGCCATTGAAGGGGATGATTGTACTTTCCAAACTACGTGGATGGCTGCTGGCGCTCAAGTAACTTGGAATATGGTTCACTATGACGTTCAGTTGATTGGTGGTTACAATTTGCACGAAGGAAAAATTTCTGAAATGGCAACGGGTGAAGGTAAAACCTTGGTTTCTACCTTGCCTTCATATTTAAATGGATTGGCTGGAGAAGGCGTGCATGTGGTTACGGTAAATGACTATTTGGCTCGACGGGATAGTGAGTGGAATGGTACCTTGTTTGAGTGGTTGGGATTAACAGTTGATTGCATCGACAAACATCAACCAAACTCTGAAGAGCGTAGAAATGCTTATTTGGCGGATATTACATACGGTACCAACAATGAGTTTGGCTTCGATTATTTACGTGATAATATGGTGCATACACCTGCAGAAATGGTTCAACGCAAGTTGCATTTTGCGATGGTGGATGAGGTAGATAGTGTATTAATTGATGATGCTCGTACGCCATTGATTATTTCGGGCCCGGTGCCTAAAGGTGATGATCAAGAGTTTCACGTGTTGAAACCAAGTATTGAAATTATTGTTGAAGCTCAACGTAAAGTAGTAAACACCTTTTTAATTGAAGCTAAAAAATTAATTGCTGCAGGCAATGACGATAAAGAAGGCGGTGGAATGGCTTTGTTGAGAGCTTACAGAGGTTTGCCTAAAAACTCTTCTACGATTAAGTTTTTGAGTGAAGTAGGGATCAAGCAAGTATTGCAAAAAACAGAAAACTACTATTTGGCTGATCAACAAAAAAACATGCCTAAAGTAGATGCTGAGTTGTATTTCACGATTGATGAAAAACAAAATCAAGTAGATTTAACTGAAAAGGGAATTCAATTGATGACTAGCACCGTGCAAGATGCTAACTTCTTTGTGATGCCTGATATTTCAACAGGTTTAGCGGCTATTGAAAACGCAGCGGTTTCTGTAGAAGAAAAATTAAAAATGAAAGATGCTTTCTTGCAAGAATATTCGTTGAAAGCAGATCGAATTCATACCATACAACAATTATTGAAAGCCTATACGTTGTTTGATAAAGACCAAGAATACGTGGTGATGGATGGCAAAGTAAAAATTGTAGATGAGCAAACAGGTCGTATTTTAGATGGTCGTCGTTACAGCGATGGATTGCATCAGGCTTTGGAAGCAAAAGAAAATGTGGATGTAGAAGCATCAACGCAAACCTTTGCTACGGTTACCTTACAGAACTTTTTTAGAATGTACCACAAGTTGGCTGGTATGACAGGAACGGCAGAAACAGAAGCTGGAGAGTTTTGGCAAATTTACAAATTAGACGTTACGACAATCCCTACAAACCGTCCTATTACTCGTAAAGATGAAGACGATTTAGTGTATAAAACGAAGCGTGAAAAATACCGTGCGGTTATTGAAGAAGTGAAGAAAATGCGAGAGCAGGGACGCGCTGTTTTAGTTGGTACAACATCGGTTGAGGTGTCAGAATTATTAAGTAAAATGTTGACATTCGATAAAGTTCCTCATAATGTATTGAATGCGAAGCAACACTCTCGTGAGGCGCAAGTGGTTGCTGAGGCAGGTATGCAAGGTGCGGTTACGATTGCTACCAATATGGCAGGACGTGGTACCGATATTAAATTAGCGGACTCGGTAAAAGCTGCAGGCGGGTTAGCAATTATAGGAACTGAGCGCCATGAAAGTCGTCGTGTAGATAGACAACTTCGAGGACGTGCTGGTCGTCAAGGAGACCCAGGTAGTTCGGTGTTTTATGTTTCCTTAGAAGATGATTTAATGCGTTTGTTTGGTAGTGAAAAACTATCAGGTTGGATGGATAAATTGGGTCATAAAGATGGTGATGTAATTCAACACGGTATGATTTCAAAATCAATTGAGCGTGCACAAAAGAAAGTGGAGGAGAATAACTTTGGTATTCGTAAGCGTTTGTTAGAATACGATGATGTAATGAATTCTCAACGTGAAGTTATTTATTCTCGTCGTCGCAATGCCTTATTTGGAGAGCGTTTGGCCGTCGATTTAGACAATGCATTTTACGACAGTTGCAATTTAATCGCTTCTAAATTTGATACGAATAGAAACTACGAAGAATTTAAAATTGAAGTTTTAAGAGATTTTGCATTTGAGCCAAGCATTGAAGAACAAGCATTTTTGAAAATTCCTGCACTTCAATTAACGGAAAAATTATATGAAGAATTGCTTGATTTCTATGACCGCAAAAAATTATTTATTTGTGAAAGCACTTCGCCAGTATTAAAAAATATTTACAAACAAAATGGCGAACGTATCGACAATATTGCCGTGCCATTTACCGATGGACACAGAGGGTTACAAATAGTTACCCCATTGAAAAAATGCATTGAGTCAGAAGGAAAAGATTTAATCAATTCATTAGAAAGACAAATTACATTAAGCTTAATTGATGACGCTTGGAAAACTCATTTACGTCAAATGGATGAATTGAAACAAAGTGTGCAATTGGCTAGCTATGAGCAAAAAGATCCGTTGTTGATTTACAAATTTGAGGCTTTCAATTTGTTTAAAGAAATGATTGCAGTAACCAATAAACAAATCGTTTCATTCTTGATGCGAAGTGGAATACCAACGCAAGAAGAGCAAGATATTCAACAAGCAGAAATAGAAAAAACAGACATGAGCCGCATGATTTCTAATAAAGAAGAAATTGACGAAGCTGGAGACAGTTATGGTGCGAATAGCAATGATTATTTTAGCAATTCAACTTCTACTGCAGACGTAAAACAAGAACCAGTGCGCCGTTTAGAGCCAAAAATTGGACGTAACGACAATTGCCCTTGTGGTAGTGGTAAAAAATACAAAGCTTGTCACGGCAAGTAGTTTTAAAAATAATTTAATTATTAAATGCTTAATGGGAATAACCATTAAGCATTTTTTTTAGGAAATAGACAACATTGACACCTACTAAATAAGTTGCATTGAATAATTCTAATTATTCAATAATAAAAAATGATATTCTATAACATAAAATAAACAATGAAAACTTTACATGTTTAAAAAGTTTCCATAGTTTTGCCTCGTGATTGAACAAAAACAACATATTATTAAAGCGTCCTATAATCAATTTAGACAATTGGGCTTTAAAAATGTGACGATGGACGACTTAGCTCGTCAAATTGGAATTTCCAAAAAAACACTTTATGAGCTGTTTGAAAACAAAGATGAGTTGGTGTTAGAATCCATCAAATACATGTTAGAAACAAATCGAGCGGAAACGGAAGCCGTACTGAAATCATCTAAAAATGCGGTTGAGCAGCTAATAAATGTAATCACCATTATGGAAAAAATGTTGCGTGGTTTAAACTTGATTAGTTACATGGATTTACAACGGTATTATCCAACAGCTTATCAATATTTAGAAACGTTTAAGCGAGAACATATGCTCACTGACATTATAGAAAATTTAAAGCAAGGTATTGCTGAAGGATTATACAGAAGTGATGTAAACGTTGAAGTAGTTTCGCGCTTTCGATTAGAATCAGCTATGATTGTGTTTCACAACAATGTGTATCCTCAAGATAAATTTAATATCATAGAAGTTAATAATGAATTATTTGTACATTATATGTATGGCATTGCATCCATTAAAGGGCATAAATTGATAAATAAATATCTGAATAAAGAAACTGAAAAATGTTATATCCCTAATTTGTTTAAAGTTAAATGTTAAGTATGAAGAATAAAATAATCTTGTTTTTATTGTTTGCCACTGCAATTGTAAAAGTAGAAGGGCAATCAAAAATGTCGTTGAAAGATTGCATTGATTATGCAATAAAAAATCAACCAAAAATGAAAAATGCATTGTTAGATGAGCAATTGCAAATTGAAAAAAATAACGAAATAGTAGGCATTGCTCGTCCGCAAGTAAAAGCTACTGGGCAATTTCAATATTTATTTGTTGTGCCAAAATCTCGTTTAGATGCCAATGCATTTAATTTTGGTTCGTCGTTTAGCTTTTTCAAAATTGATACGCCTGCTTTTGTTGCTTATCAAAATACTCCAAAAGATAAATATAGTGAAGCTAAATTTGGATTGCCTTTAAATATGACTTTAGGTGTGCAAGCATCGCAAATTTTATTTGATGCAGGTATTTTGGTAGCGTTAAAAGCCAGACAAAGTTTAGTGGATTTATCAAAATTAAATACTCGACGAACAGAAGAAGAAATACGAGTGAATGTTTCTAAAGCATACTATAATTGCGTAATTGCAGAAAAACGAATGTCCTTATTAAATGAAAATATTAAGCTAATCACTTATGTTGAGGATATGACTCGTAAATTATTTCAAGAGGGATTTGCAGAAAAAATAGATGCAGATCGTTTGTTGGTTCAACGCAATAATTTACAAACTGAAAAAGATAAAATTAATAATTTAATTGAGTTGAGTTATGCGTTGCTTAAGTTTCAAATGGGTATGTCAATGAATGAAAATGTTTCATTGAATGAAGAACTAAGTATAGATGAAGTTAAAAATGGTTTAGAGCTTGACAAAGTAGTTGATTATAATAATCGAATTGAAATGAACTTATTGAATACAGCAAAAAAGTTAAATCAATATGATTTAGAAAGAAATGAAAAAAGCTACTTGCCAACGATAGTCGCTGCTTTAAGTGGAAGTTATGCATCTCAAACAATTGCATTCAAAGAGTTGTTTACACTGCCTTATTTTCCAACTGGAGCTTTTGTGTTAAGTGCTAGCGTTCCTTTGTATGATGGAAATTCTAGAAAGGCAAAAGTAAGACAAGCCAAATTGAGCATATTAAAAAATGAAAATGACATTGATGCATTTAAGCAAGCTGTTGATTTAGAAAGTAATAATGCAAAAACTCAATTGAAAAACAGTTTGATGTCTTTACAAAATCAAGAAAATAATATCGAATTGGCTCAAAAAGTATATGACATTGCACAAAAAAAATACAAAGAAGGTTTAGGAACCAATATTGAAATTATTCAAGCAGAAACCTCTTTAAAAGAAGCAAAAACAAATTATTACAACTCGTTGTATGATGCAATTATTGCAAAAATTGATTTCCAAAAATCACTTGGTCTTTTAAAATAAATTCAAATTAATACTTACAAATTACGATTAAAAATCATATCGTTTAAATAAAAACAAAAAACATTCAGATGAAAAATAAAATGATAAAAATTACATCAACCGCTTTTTTAGCAATCGCATTATTGGCATCATGTGGTGGAAAACAAAATAAAGATTCGAAAGCAGAACTTGCAGAATTGAAGAAACAACAAAAAGAAATACAAGATAAAATAGCTTCTTTAGAATTGGCAAACATCAGTAAAGACAGCAATGCGGTGCGAAAAGTTGCTGTTGAGGTTACGCCAATGGCGCCATCTATTTTTAATAATTACATTGATGTTCAAGGAAAAATAGATTTAGATGAAGTTGTAAATGCGATTCCAGAAACCCCTGGTATTATCAGTGCGATTTTGGTTCATCAAGGACAATATGTGCGCAAAGGACAAGTAGTTGCAACTTTACGAGCAGAGCAAGTTGATAGAGGGATTTCTGAATTAGATCAACAAATATCATTCGCAAAATTATTATATGACAAACAAAAAAGACTTTGGGATCAAGAAATTGGAACAGAGATTCAATTGTTACAAGCAAAAAATAATTACGATGGGTTGTTGAAAAAGAAACAAACAGTCTTGACTCAAAAAAGTACTTTCAATGTTACCTCTCCAATCAATGGGGTTGTTGATGCGATAGATGCAACGGTAGGACAAAGTTACTCTAACCCTATGGCGGCGCCTGTGATCAAAATTATTAATACTTCCAAGTTAAAAGTGCAAGCGAATATTCCTGAAAATTATTCTTCTGTAGTAAAAACGGGAAGCAATTGTATGGTTGTATTTACAGACATTAATGACTCATTGGTGACACGAATTAATTATGTTGAGAAAACAATTAATCCGGTAACAAGGACGTATTCAGCATACATTCCATTGGCAACAAATTCGAAGTATCAACCAAATATGACGGCTCAAGTTAAAATAGCAACATATCAAAATGCAAGAGCATTTGTATTGCCTTATTCTTTAATTCAAAAAACAGACAATGGAAACTATGTGTATGTAGCAGATGCACAAAATAAAGCGAAATTGATGCCTGTTCAACTTGGCAATTCGTATCAAAATAAAGTAGAAATTGTGAGCGGTTTAGTTTTAGGAGATAAAGTGATTACATCAGGATATGAAGAGTTAAACGAAGGTGATTTATTGCAATTTGAGCAATAGTTTATTGGATAATTTAAATGTCACAAATAAAATAAAAACTACTTAAATAAAATTTATAAAAGGGATTCGAAAATTTGAAATCTAGATTAGAAGTAATCCTCAAATGATCCTATCATCAAATTTAAAAATAATGAAATTTAATCCATCTCGTTGGCCCATCAATAATAGAACAAGCATCTACGTATTGACAATAATTATCACAGCCATTGGCTTGATAAGTTATTTAAATCTTCCTAAGGAGCAATTTCCTGAAGTGAAGTTTCCACAAATTATTGTGCAAACTGTTTATCCTGGTACATCGCCAGAAAACATGGAAAATTTGGTTTCGAAACCGATTGAAAAACAATTAAAAAATATTACTGGAATAAAGAAAGTAACAAGTAATTCTTTTCAGGATTTTTCCGTTGTGATTGCAGAATTTAATACCGATGTAAAAGTTCCAAAAGCAAAGCAGGATGTAAAAGATGCCGTAGACAAAGCAAAATCGGATGCCAATGGATTGCCAAAAAACTTACCTAATGATCCTGAAATAAAAGATATTGATGTATCTGAATTTCCGATACGAAATGTAAATATTTATGGCAATTATGATGTGAAACGTCTAGAAGAATATGCAGACAAAATAAAAGATAGAATTGAAAGTTTAAAAGAAATAAAACGAATTGATAAAGTAGGAGGTTTAGATAGAGAAATTCAAATCAATGTAGATTTATTTAAAATGCAAGCGTCTCAATTATCTTTTAGAGATATTCAAGGTGCTATCGCATATGAAAATGTGGAAGCAACTCCAGGGATTGTAAAAGTAGATGGTGAGCAACGCATTATCAGTTTGAAAAAAGTATTTAAATCGGCAGATGAAATCAAAAATACGATTGTAAAAAATCCTATGGGTGCATCTGTTTATTTAAAAGATATTGCAGAGGTAAAAGACACTTACAAAGAGCAAGAAAGCTTTGCTCGATTGAATAGTAAAAATGTAATAACACTCAATGTAATTAAAGCAAGCGGTCAAAATTTAATTGATGCATCTGATAAAATAGACAATATAATTGCAGAAATGAAAAAGACTGAATTGCCAAAGGAATTAAACGTTGTAGTTACCGGTGATCAGTCTGATAAAACGAGAACAACCTTGCATGATTTAATAAACACCATCATTATTGGATTTATATTAGTTACTTTTATTTTGATGTTTTTTATGGGAACTACCAATGCCATTTTTGTGGCTATGTCGGTTCCATTATCATGTGCAATTGCATTCATGGTTTTACCAAGCATTGGTTTTACATTAAATATGATCGTGTTGTTTGCTTTTTTATTAGCATTGGGTATTGTGGTAGATGATGCCATTGTCGTCGTCGAAAACTCACACCGGATTATGCATGATGAAAAAGTGCCAGCAAAAGAAGCAGTTGAAAAAGCAACCGGCGAAGTATTCTTGCCTGTATTAACAGGAACCATAACCACCTTGTTGCCATTTATTCCATTGGCGTTTTGGAAAGGAGTGATTGGTAGTTTTATGTTTTATTTACCAATTACATTGATCATTACTTTATTAGCTTCTTTGTTAGTTGCCTACATTATCAATCCTGTATTTGCAGTTGATTTTATGAAGGAAAATGAATATGATGGTAAAACAAAAATTAAATGGACAAAAGGAACTTCAATCACAGCAATTGTATTTTTTGTAGTAGCCATTTTAGCTTATTTATTTGGCAATATTGGTTTTGGCAACTTCACTGTTGTTATGTTTTTATTGTTTTTATTAAACAAATTTATTTTAGTAAAATGGATACGAACTTTTCAAACAAAAATTTGGCCTAAAGTACAAAGAGGTTACATCAAAGTATTGAGCTGGGCTTTAGATAATAGAGGAAAGTCAATGGCAGGAATTGTAGGATTGTTGGTTTTATCTATCATCTTAATTGCTGTTCGATCCCCTAAAGTTGTTTTCTTTCCTACAGCAGAGCCCAATTTTGCCTATGTTTATTTAACAATGCCAGAAGGAACCGATCAAACTAAAACCAATGAAGTACTTAAACAATTAGAAACAAAAGTATACAAAGCATTGGATATTGATTTAGCTACAGGGAAAACAAATCCTGTGGTTACATCCGTAATTTCGAATGTAAAAGTGGGCGCAACCGATCAAAATAGTGGAGAAATTGGAGAGTATCCGAATAGAGGAAAAATTACTGTTTCGTTTATAAAATTTGAAGAGCGACATGGGAAAAGTACCACAGATTTATTGAGTAAAGTAAGAGAGGCTGTAAGAAATATTCCTGGAGCAAAAATTACAGTTAGCCAAGAAAGTAGCGGGCCTCCAACTGCTAAACCAATTTTAATTGAAATTACTGGTGAAAATTTAGACAGTATTATTGCTACATCTAAACGCATGAAAAGCTATTTGGATAAAAAACAAATTGCTGGAGTAGAAGAATTAAAAAGTGATTTCCAAGCGAATAAACCAGAAATTATTTTTAATCTAGACAGAGGTAGAATGAATACAGAAGGAATCAGTACTGGAATGATTGCACAAGATTTAAGAACAGCAATGTTTGGTATGGAAATTTCTCGATTTAAAGATGCCAATGACGACTATCCAATTACTTTGCGTTTAAATAAAGAACAACACAACAATATTGATATTATCAAAAATATCAACATGACATACAGAGACATGAGTATGGGTGGACAAGTTCGTCAGGTTCCAATAGGTAGTTTTGTAGATTTAAAATATGGAAATACTTATGGAGGCATTAAACGCAAAGATGAAAAAAGAATCATCACGCTTTCATCCAATGTACTCAGTGGTTTTAATGCCAATGAAGTGGTTGCACAAATTCAGTCGGAATTAAATAATTTTAAAGGAGCTCCAGGGGTTGATTTTAGAATGGGTGGAGAGCAAGAAGAACAGGCTGAAACTGGAAGATTTTTAGGAGGTGCTATGGGATTGTCAATGCTATTAATATTTTTAATTTTAATGATACAATTCAATTCATTTAGTAGAACCATAATTATTATGAGTGAAATTATTTTAAGTGTGATTGGGGTGTTTTTAGGAACAGGTATTTTTAATATGGATTTTGTAATTGTAATGACAGGAATAGGTATTGTTGCCTTAGCTGGTATTGTAGTACGAAATGGAATATTATTAATTGAGTTTGCAGACATAAAATTGCATGAAGGCATGTCGCCAAGAGAAGCTATGATAGAAGCAGGTAAAACTCGTATGACGCCAGTTGTGCTTACCGCTACAGCTACCATGTTAGGGTTAGTTCCGTTGGCTGTTGGTTTAAACATGGATTTTGCTTCATTATTTCAAACAGGAAACCCGCATATTTTCTTTGGCGGTGACAGTGTTGCATTTTGGGGTCCGTTGAGTTGGACGATGATTTACGGATTAGGTTTCGCAACCATTATTACATTAATTATTGTGCCAGTTATGATGGTAATGGCTTTAAACTTAAAAGCTAGATTGAAAAAAGCATAAATAAATAATACAGCTATTAAATAAGAAAAAGCGAAGATATTACTCTTCGCTTTTTTTATTTTTTAAATTTAATATTTTCTATTGATTGAATACTTAACCAAATTCGTTAAGTGCATTTTCGCTTCAGAATCTTCAAACGCATTTAAAATTTCAAAAGCCTCATCAACGTATTGATTCATTTTTTGAGTAGCATATTCAATTCCTTTATGATTATTTACGGCTTCTAAAATAAATTTAATTTCAGTTTTCTTTTTTTCAGAATTTTTAAAAATAGAAATAATTTTATTTTTTGTTGCTTTGTCACAATGATTGAGTGTATGTATTAATGGCAAGGTCATTTTCTTTTCTTTAATGTCATTGCCAGTAGGTTTGCCAACATCTTCATTTCCATAGTCAAATAAATCATCTTTTATTTGAAAAGCAATGCCAACTTTTTCACCAAAAGAACTGAATAATTTTGCTTGTTCTTCATTTTCA
>CANHJA010000050.1 GCA_947460795.1 Bacteroidota bacterium
CATTTGCCTTGCTCTTCACTCAGTGTGAGTTCTACAGGACTAATTTCATGTTGAAATAGCAACGATGCCATTTGCCAAGTATTTCCTTTTTTTGATTTCGTAAAAAAAGTCAGTATTGGCTTTGTGCCCAGCCAAATTACTTTAGTGGTTGGCTTGCTGTTTTTTAAAATTGGTTCGTTTAAAATGGTTTGAACAAAATTTTTATCGACGGTTGTAGCAGGAATTTTTTGTTCGAAAAAGGATTGCAGTGGGTCCTCCAAACAATTGTGTTGCATATAATTATACAGTGATTTTTTTAGTCCGAAAGAAAACTCTTCATGCCGGATGCCTTTCTTCTCGGTGTATGTCAAATCGTTGTTGGCGAAAGCACCTTCTTTGCTAGTTATTTGAATTGAAAATGCATCGGGATTTTTTCCAATTGGACTGTGAACAGTAAGCGCAAACTGATGCCAAAAGCCAGATTGCAAAATATTGTTTTTAAATAATTGCCGAACCACTTCTAACGAGTCTACTGTTTCTTGCACAGTTTGTGTAGGATATCCATACATTAAATATGCATGCACCATGATGTCGTTTTGCTTGAAATTTTTAAGCACATGGGCAACTTGCTCGAGGCTTACACCTTTGTCAATAAGCTTCAACAATCGATCAGAAGCTACTTCTAACCCACCCGACACGGCTATGCACCCAGCGGCCTTCAGTAAATAACACAAATCATTGGTAAAGCTTTTTTCAAAACGAATATTGGTCCACCAAGAAACATTCATTTTTCGTTTAAGAATTTCGATGGCCAAATCACGCATCATAGCTGGAGGAGCAGCTTCATCTACAAAGTGAAAACCAGTAACCCCTGTTTGTGCAATCATCGCTTCCATTCGATCGCAAATTTGTTGTACCGTGGTAGCTTGATAGTTTTGAATATAATCTAAACTCACATCACAAAACGTACATTTTGCCCAATAGCAACCATGCGCCATAGTGAGTTTATTCCATCTACCATCACTCCATAATCTGTGCATTGGGTTTACCACTTCTATAGCCGAAATGTATTTATCTAATTCTAAATCTGCATAATCGGGTGTCCCTACTTCTTGTTGTTTATAATCTCGTTGAAGGCTCCCATTTAAATAATTTACTTCATTATCATGCAATGCAAAAGTGCGTTTGAGCAATTCAATAGGCCGTTTATTATCTAAATATTCTAAGAGATTTTCTATTGGCGTTTCACCATCGTCGAGGGTGATGAAATCGAAGAATTCAAACACGCGTTTTTCTTTCAATGAGCGCAGCTCTGTATTTGGAAAGCCTCCACCCATCATTATTTTAATTTCGGGATGATTTTCTTTTAACCATTGGGCACAACGAAAAGCACTGAACAAATTTCCAGGGAAAGGAACCGAAATGGCAACCACAGTTGGATTGAATGCAGCTATTTTTTGAGCTAACGTATCAATGGTAATTTCATCAACCAAACTAAGTGGTTTTTGTAAAGCATCATAAATTTCATCAAATGAGTTGGCACTGCGTCCTAATTTTTCGGCATAACGGCTAAAGCCAAAATGTTCATCCACACATTCTTTAATTAAATCCGACAAATCTTCTAAATACAGCGTTGCAAAATGTTTCGCCTTGTCGGCAATGCCATTGTTACCAAAAGCCCATTCCATGTCGCCCATATTTTGAAAACGAGAAGCCTGTGGTAAAAAACCTTGTTGAATCATACGTTGCGCCAAGGTGGGCATTTTACCTTGAAGAAAAAGTATGACTGCATCTATCGTTTCAATATATTTTTCTTTTAAAAAAATAATCCGTTTTGCGTTATCTGAAAAATGAGATTCAATGGTTAAATTATCAAAAAGAGATTTTAGCTGAGCGGAATTGAATAAAGCCAAAGTAACCTCAATTCCTAAATCTGCTTGAAAAGTAGCAACCGATTTTGTATTTAAAAACCCTTTTAAATAAGCCGTTGCAGGATATGGTGTATTTAATTGAGTAAATGGAGGCGTAATTAATAATACTTTTTGCGACAATGGAATTTATTTAATAGGTAAAAATAATACCAAAATGACAAAAGCTTAATAAATAATTTTGAGTATAGAAAAGGATGGATAAAAATACTCCTTCCCAAAAAAGATGAGTATGAATAAATATCACTTTCCAATTCAAAAAATGACGAATTGTACAACACTTTAACAGCAAAATTTAGATCCACTCTATTTAAATGAATGGCATTTAATATTTCTTTTAGCAAAAAAGGCCGTTTTGTAATTATTAAGGAATACTACTTTCAATTGATTGCATACAATTTTTACCAGACTTACTTGAAGCGAATAAAGCATGCATACACATTCAATTCTTGTGCAATGTTTTCTCCCTTGAAAAGAAATTTGTATTTTCGTCAAATAAAACTATTAAAATACAAGAGATCCCTAATTTCTTGATTGCAAATTGAACTGAACAAAAAATACAATTATGATAAAAAAAATATTTTTTAGTGGATTGATGTTAGCAGGAATAATAAATGCTACAGCACAACAACGAGTTCCTATGGATCAAATTGTGCGAGTGGCTTCTTACTTATCATCTGATGAATTAAACGGCAGAGGAACAGGGACAACTGAAGAAAAAAAAGCAGCTAAATTTATTGCTGAGCAATTTGAAGCCATGCACCTAAAACCCAAAGGTCGTAAAGGATATTTTTATGACTTTTCATACAAACATGATGCAAATATTCATGATACAATAAAAGCAAATTTAAAACCTAAAATTGGTCGCAATGTAGTGGCATTTTTAGATAATGGTGCTGAAAACACAATCGTAATTGGTGCGCACTATGACCATTGTGGACTGGGGCTTGACGGAAATAGCCTTGACGCAAATCCTAAAGGAAAAATTCACAATGGTGCCGACGACAATGCCAGTGGTGTTGCAGGTGTTTTAGCATTAGCCCATTATTTGAGCACCAATGGATTTAAAGAAAAAAACAACTTTTTATTTATCACTTTTTCTGGGGAAGAGCTAGGATTGTTAGGTTCAAAAAAATGGTGTGAACAACCTTCAATTCCTTTAGAAAAAATCAATTACATGATTAATTTAGACATGATTGGAAGATTAAATGAAAGCACGAAAAAATTATTAGTGTATGGCGTTGGCACATCTGACATTTTCAAAGAAACCATCGATAAAAACAATGCTTATTTTTCTATAAAATATGACAGTGCCGGCGTAGGCCCTAGTGACCACACTTCTTTTTATTTAAAAGATATTCCTGTGTTGCATTTCTTTACTGGGCAGCACGGCGATTATCATAAGCCAACAGATGATGCAGACAAAATTAATTTCAATGGAGAAGAAAAAATATTGGAATTAATTATTGATATTTTAAATGATTTGGATACTAAGCCGAAATTGAATTTTTACAAAACTAAATCGGTAGATATGGGCAACAGCTCATTTAAAGTAACGATGGGAATAATGCCAGATTATGCATTTGATGAAAGCTTAGGCATGCGTATTGACGGAGTTACTGACGGAAAGCCTGCATCAAAATCGGGGATTCAAAAAGGGGATATTATTATAAAATTAGGGACGTATAAAGTGGACAATGTACAAGATTACACGAAGGCGTTAGGGCATTTCAACAAAGGCGACAAAACAACTGTTACCCTTAAAAGAAAAAGCGATATTAAAACTATAAATATCCAATTCTAAAATAAATACTCTTTTAAATTCTAGGTAAAAATAAATACGGGTTGCGTATTATTTTGCCATTATTTCTAAAAATATAGAACTAGCAACTCTTGATTGTGTCGTTTATGTTTAAAAGAATCAATTATAACTACAATGAATTGATTATTTTTACATTCTAATAATATAAATGAAAACAATTGAACGCCTGTTTGTGATCCAAAAGTCGCATCAAAGTTGTAGCCAGTTTTGCAGTTGGTATTCTAAAAAATATTTTGGAATTATATTTTTATTTATTTCTAGTTCCCTCATTGCTCAACAAAAATTGGATAGTTTAAAAAAAAACAATCCCAAACTATCAGTTTGCGATAATTTATATTTAAAAAATAAAATAAATAAATCCATCGATTGCTATCAAGCAGCAACAAACACACATCCTTACTTTTTAAATTCTTATTTTAAATTGGCTGAAATTTATTATGTAAAAAAAGATTTCACAAACAGCTTATTTTATATAAACAAAGCCATTGATATTGATGCCAATGAATCGTTTTTACCATTATGCAATTTGGCATATCAAATGAATAAAAATAAAGACCATGCATTTGCGTTAGCCATAATGAATCGTTTTTCAGTTTCAAAAATTGATGCTGAAAAAATGAAAATCGTTGCTGAAAATCAATTAAAATTTACGTTAATTAATCAAGTAAAAACTGACCCAATTGCGGGTGTAAACTTTGAAAACTTAGGAGATAGTATTAATTCAAAAGAAAATGAATATTTGCCTTCACTGAGTTTAGATAACAAAACACTTGTTTTTACTCGAAATGTTGGTGGCAATGAAGACTTTTTTATAAGTGATTTTGATACAATTCAAAATTGGAGAAAGGCAAAAAATATGGGTTATCCGCCAAATACCGGTTTGCCAGATGGCGCCGCTAAGTTAAGTGCTGATGGATATTATTTATTTTATACTCGATGTGATTTGCGAAGCCCTAATGGATATGAAGGTGGTGGCTGCGACATTGTGTTTAGTTATAAAGAAGACAGTGTTTGGAGTGCAGCTCAAAAATTAGGCGCAACAATTAATACACCTGGATATGAAGGGCAGCCTTGCTTAAGCAGTGATAATAAAGATTTATATTTTGTAAGTGATAGAGAAGGTGGATTTGGCGGTAAAGATATTTGGGTTTCACATTTCACAAATTATTTGTGGTCAAAACCAGAAAATTTAGGACCTAATATCAACACATCAAAAGATGAAACATCTCCATTTATTCATCCTGATAATGTTTCCTTTTATTTTTCTAGTAATGGGCAAATTGGACTGGGTGACAATGATTTATATTTAAGCAGAAGAAATATTGATGGCACATGGAAAATGCCAATTAATTTGGGCTCACCTATTAATACCAAAGGATTTGATGGCAGTATTGTTGTCAATGCAAAAGGCTCTAAAGGATATTGTGCTTCCAATAGAAATGACTCTAAAGGAGGTTTAGATTTATATAGTTTTGATTTATATCCTGCTATAAAACCTATTCCAACGATTTGCTTAAAAGGTTTTGTTGAAGATAAATTTTATGGAACTAAAATATGGAAAGCAAAAATAAACTTCACAGATACTTATAACAATACAGATATTGGTTTAATTCAAAGTAATAAAGGAGATGCTAGTTATACCAAAGCTTTGCAAATGGGTAAAAATTATTTAATAACTGTAAATGTAAACGGGTATCGTCCATTTTATAAATTATTGAATTTAAACAACGACTTACTTACTGACAATATATTTCATACAATTAAATTACGTATACCTGGCTTAAGTGATACGCTGTTCAGAAATCAATTAGAAGTAGATTACAGCAGAAATAAATTTACGATAGACTCTAAATTAGTTTTAGATACAATTCTTTCAAACTGGGATGATTGGAATGAAGACAGTGCAATTGTAAAAATATTTTTAAAAGGATATTATTATGCAGGAGACAGTTTGAGAGATTCTACCTTTAAAGCAAATCTCGATCAATGTGAAAAACAGTTAAAAATGGCTACCAATTATTTTGAACAAAAAGGAATAAAATGTGAATACCTAATGACGGATCTGGATTTGATTGCCTTAAAAGACGACAACGAATGGTTCGACAAAATTGAAGTGCTGGTGGTGGAAGATTATTAAAATACTCTCCAAAATAAATTCTTTTATATGTTACATAAAAAAACGACTAGAATTTCCAGTCGTTTTTTTTTTTATTTAAATATTGGATTGTTCTATTTGACCAATAATACTGTTCCTTGTTTCCTAATTCGTTTACCATTTACACAGTAACCATCTAAAATCCAAACGTAGTTGTCAGAAGGCAATTCTAAATTATTGAACGTTCCATCCCATCTTTTTTTAGGATCTTTCGTTTCAAATACTAAACCACCCCATCTATTAAATATTTTAAAATGCTCTAATTTAATCACATTATAATTCAACAAACCGAAATTTCTGTTTACTGGAATATCGCTCGAAGGATTGAATACATTAGGCAGATTAAAATCACTGCATTCTGTTCTCACCCAAACAGTATCTGTAGCTACACATCGAGAGCTGTCGCTGTATACTTCAAAATAGTATGCTTGAACATCCAATGGAGTACATGTAGGATTTGCAGACAAGGTGTCATCTAAATACAATGGTGGTCTCCATTTATATTTAAATTCTGAACCATAAGATGTTTTTGGACCTCCTAAAACAGTATATGCTCCATCAGCAACAGAGATATCTGCTCCAGCATCTGCAACGACTCTATTTACTTTTACAAATACAGAAGTATCATATGGACAACCATCATGAGACAAAAATTCTAAATGAGCATTGTAGCGATAATCTTCATGAGGATGCACATAAATTGTAGTTACATCTGTAGGCAATTGAGCATTGTAAACAGGATTCCAATTAACACTAAATGCATTAATTCCATTGGCTATTAAACGCAATGTATCTCCTTGACAAATAACGGTATCGTTTGAAATTTCTACTAAAGGTTTTGGCAAAACAGTTATTAATTTACAATCTACTTTCATCGTTGGCAAGCCTTCATCTCCCACATAATAAACATTATACGTTCCTGGAGTTGTGTAGCTATAAGAAGGAGGTGTTTTTAATGTTGAACTTGGAATAGTAGATGCAATACAACTATTATATTCTAAACGTGAAATTGAATTGTCGTTTTTATTTGCAGTAAATGAAATAATATTGTCTTTATCTCTTAAATAATGCGTCAAGTAACTTGGCCCATTAAGACCTGCAAAATTTCCTAAATTAAGAATCGCAGGAATATTTTTTACACTGGAATTAAATGTTAATTTAGTCATTGAATTATCCCCTTGATTGGTAACAAACGCATAATACATTCCACAATCTTTAATGAAAGAAACATCTTTAGGGTCATTAAAAGGAAGCCCTAGCGTTCCACCTGCTATTTGAAACTTAGTAAGAGGCAAAAATCCATTGGCTAATGAATTCCCAAAATCAATTCTATTTAATGAATGATCTGTTTTATTTACATAAAAAATATACCAATTCCCATTTTCAAGTACTGGCCAAATACCAGAAACACCAGCTCCTATATTGTCTAAGAGAGAAGTTGCGGGAGCTGAATTTTCGATGTTAGCTCCAAAATTCACTAAATGAACATGTCCTAATGCACCAAAAACCATTGCATACCAATTTCCACCTTCGTTAAATACATATAAATCTTGTGGCTGGTTTAAAACACCTCCAAGAGATCCTAAATCTTCGCTCGTAGGAATATTTGACAATGAATTACCAAAATCCATGCGCACTAAATTATATTTCCCAAGTGTACCTCCTAATAAAAACCCATGCCAATTTCCTGCAAAATCTTTCACAATTTGCATTCCTGTTGGGTTTACAGGAACCATTGCACCTAAATTACCAATATTATTTGCTGTAGGCACACTTGGCAAGTTGACATTGAAATCATATCGAATAATGTCTCTATTTCCTCCCGAATTAACTGCAAAAACATAATATAAGTTGTTTGCTTTTTGAGTAGCTATAGAAGTAGGTGCATTTAAGCCAGTACCAGCTGCAATGCTACTTCCTGCAGGCGTATTGTTAATGTATCCTGAACAAAAACCCCAATAATTTGTATTTGACAACGTATCCGTAGTTGTTAATTGCAGTTCATAATTTATACAAACTGTATCATAACCAACTATCAAAGATTGCGCATGGGTTTGAAATCCAATAAAAATAAAGAAGATCAAACTTATATATATACTAAATCGTTTCATTTTTTCGAAATGTGTCTCTTAAATTAATGTGCTAATATAGTTATTCAAATCCAAACTAAAAACAGGTTTTTTTATTCCACCTTTATTTCAAATAGCCTTCCTCTTTTAAAAAGACCAATATTCTATCAGAAACGTTTGTATTTTCTTGAATATAACTTGCCATTTTATGTTTAATTTCATTGATGTAGTGAGGACTTAGAACAATTTTTGTCATCAAATCCGGTACTTGATTTTTTGATAAAATACTAAAAACACATCCCAAATCAATCAACCTTTTCGCTTCGTTAAATTTTTGATAATTGGGCCCGATTAGAATTGGATGTTCAAATACTGCTGGTTCTAAAATATTATGAATGCCTTTCCCAAAACCGCCTCCAATATATGTTAAATTCGAGAACCGATACAATTTTGATAGTAAGCCCATGGTGTCTAATATTAAAATATTACTTTCTGCAGGAAATGATGAATCTGTATAAAATTGAAATGAGCTTTTTATCCAATTCGTTTTAAAGGAGTTCATTTCGTGTGGGGCTAAAATTATTTTCCAATCTGCAGGGAGGTTTTCAATGATTGAATGAATGATTTCGATATCCTCATTCCAACAACTGCCTGCAATAAAAACTTTATTCTGCTGTATGAATTTTTCTATTTTTTCATCTGTAAATGATGCTTTTTTATTTTCTAAAACTCGATCAAAACGAGTGTCTCCAGATACTGATTTTGAATCAATTTTAATTGTATTTAATAATTCAAAACTATTTAAATCTTGTAAAAATAGATGTGTGAATTTTTT
This sequence comes from Bacteroidota bacterium, assembly GCA_947460795.1. GTDB lineage: Bacteria > Bacteroidota > Bacteroidia > Chitinophagales > Chitinophagaceae > OLB11. The sequence goes on from CANHJA010000050.1 coordinate 8,789, forward strand.
CAAGATAGAAGAAAAAAAGGCCCCAAAAAATGGTTTAAAAAACAACTGATTTTCTCTAAAAATACCTGATATTAAAAACGTTGGAATACCTTTCTTTTTCAATTCATTTAATAAATGAAACCAGAATTCATATTTAACCACAAACACTAAACTAGGATTCACTTTTTCAATGAAATAGCGCATGTTTTTTTGAGTATCTTTCGGCAAATACAAAATCCATTCTGCAGGATATTTTGCACGAACAAATTGATATCCAGAAGGAGAATAAAAAGTGATTAAATATTTATGAAAAGGGTATTGAACTCTTAACTTATTTAACAACGGATACCCTTGCTCAAACTCGCCCACAGAAGCACAATGAAACCAAATTACATCCTGATGCTGTTCGTTTTTAAGCTTCTGTAAAGTTTGCTTTTGACCGATTAAAATGGCTTTAGCTTTTGCATCAAATATTGAAACAAATTGCACTAATAAATAGTAAAATGAGATTCCTATGTTATAAATAACTAGCAAAATTAGTAATACGTTTCTTCCGCATTTTTTTTATAAATAGGCAATACCCATCCAAATTTAAAACCCAACATAATATCGCTTCGATTACCCGCATCGGAACGGTTCAAATCATACAAATAATCTCTCCTACCTTGGGTAAATCCATAAACTGCATTTAATCCGGCGTAAAAATTTATTAATTTATTTTTAGCAAGATATTGATAGCCAATAAAATCTTCTATAAAAAGTCCATTCGTCAATCTGTCATACCCTTTTTTATAATCCCCTCTTAACTGTGGGAACGAATTGTCTTTGTCAAATAAATTAATTTTGTATTGCATGAAACCAAAGGAAGCTAACATCATTGGGCCCGAGTTTTTATTTAATTGCCAAAAAGGAAATATTTTACCTACTTGAAAACTTGCCATATACCCTCTTTGAAATGTACCTACATTGTATAATTGTCCGCTTTGAGTAATTATAGCTCCTTGTGTTGTTTTTAAATTAATTAATAAACTATCGTCGCGCATTTTACTGCCGGTAATGAATTCAAATTTGCCCCCAAAAAGCCAATTGTTTTCAGATTTATGTTTAATTCCTACTCCTATTCTGTAACTTGTCCCAAATCGTTTTGCTAAATCGGCTTGAGGAAAATCAATTGAAGAAATAAAATCAATATTCCAAACTTTATCTGCTACTATTTTGGGACTTTCGGTTTCTGATTTCCCGGCCACTTGCGCAATTACAGAAGAGCATACAAACAAGGCAAACCATTGTAATATTAAAATTCTAGAAGCTAATTTTATTCTATTCATAAAAAGTAAAATTGCATTTAAATTTCTAAAATAACAATTATTAATAGATAGTTTATTCTATTTTTGCGCTCAAATAAAATTCTATATTGGAAAACATTCAAATGGTTGACCTTAAAAGTCAATATCAAAAAATAAAAAAAGAAGTAGACGCAGCAATGCAAGAAGTAATAGATACTACTGCTTTTATTAATGGACCACAAGTTGGATTATTTGCTAAAGAATTAGAATCCTATTTAGATGTGAAACATGTAATTCCATGTGCTAATGGAACCGATGCTTTGCAAATAGCAATGATGGCGTTGAATTTGCAACCTGGAGATGAGGTTATTACTCCATCCCATACTTATTTTGCAACCGTAGAAGTTGTTGCTTTACTAAAATTAACGCCTGTATTTTGTGAAGTAAGCCAAGATAATTTCACTATGAATGTTGATGAAATTGAGAAATTAATTACACCGAAAACAAAAGCCATTGTACCTGTTCACTTATATGGACAAAGCGCCGATATGGAACCTATTTTAGCAATTGCAAAAAAACATAATTTATTTGTGATTGAAGACAACGCACAAGCTATTGGAGGTTATTATACATTTTCTGACGGCACAAAAAAAGCCAATGGAACTATGGGAACAATGGGAACCACTTCTTTTTTCCCATCAAAAAATCTAGGATGCTATGGTGATGGTGGCGCCGTTTATACCAATGATACCGAATTAGCTGAAAAAATAAAAATGGTTGCCAACCATGGACAACGTAAAAAGTATATACATGAAATTGTAGGTTGCAACTCAAGATTAGATACGTTGCAAGCGGCTGTTTTAAGAGCCAAACTCCCTCATTTAGATACTTATTGTGATGCACGTAGAAAAGCAGCTAAAAAATACGATGAAGGATTTGCAAATCACCCAAACATTAAAACTCCTAAAATAGAGAAATATTCTCACCATGTTTATCATCAATACACGGTTACGTTGGAAGGAGTTAACAGAGATGTTGTTCAACAAAAATTATCTGAAGTAGGAATCCCATCAATGATTTATTATCCGATACCTGCTCATAAACAAAAAATGTTTGAGCAATTAGGAATGAGAAACGGCGAATTAAAAATTACAGATTGGCTTAAAGACCACGTAATTTCTTTACCGATTCATACTGAAATGGATGATCAAACACAAGAATATATTATATCTAATTTTATCAAAATAGTAAATTCATTAGCATGATGAAAATAGCAGTGATTGGAACAGGCTATGTTGGCCTAGTATCAGGGACATGTTTTGCCGAATCGGGCAATCAAGTTATTTGTGTTGATATTGATGCTAAAAAAGTCGAGCGTCTTTCAAATGGAGAAATAGTTATTTTTGAACCTGGTTTAGAAATTTTATTTCAACGAAATTTAAAACAAAAAAGGCTCACTTTTACAACGAATTTACAAGAAGCCGTAGAAGCCTCAGATTTGATTTTTTTAGCATTGCCTACACCTCCAGGTGAAGATGGTGCTGCAGACTTGCGTTATGTTTTAAGTGTTGCGAATGATATTGGGAAAATATTGTCTACCCACAAAAACTACAAAGTAATTATCAATAAAAGCACGGTGCCTGTTGGTACTGCCGAAAAGGTTCGAGCTAAAATAAATGAAAATTATAATGGAGAATTTGATGTAGTGAGCAACCCGGAATTTTTAAGAGAAGGAGTTGCCGTGGATGATTTCATGAAACCAGACAGAGTAGTTATAGGGACACAATCTGAAAGAGCTAAAAAAATGATGCATCAATTATATGCACCATTTGTTCGCCAAGGCAATCCTATATATTTTATGGATGAAAGAAGTGCTGAACTAACTAAGTACGCTGCCAATTCATATTTAGCAATGCGCATCACATTTATGAATGAACTGGCTAATCTTTGTGAAAAAGTTGGCGCTGATGTAGAAACCATTCGTATAGGAATTGGAAGTGATGACAGAATTGGCAAACGTTTTTTATTTCCAGGAATTGG